>ONWH01000129.1 GCA_900321495.1 uncultured Planctomycetota bacterium | reverse complement strand
TTCTTCGCCGCTCAGTCCGGCGCCGGAGGCGGCGTCTTCCGGCTCGAGTTCCGAGTCGGTGACCATCCATGAGTCCTCGGGGTACTCTTCGTCATCTTCGAGTGTCGAGGGCTCGGCGGTCTGAGGGGGGAGCGGGGGCGCCTCCACCATCAGGTTCAGATCCGTCGCGTCGGCGGCGGTCAGCGTGCCGCGCTCCTCTTCAGGCTCGCCGTGAGCGACGGCGACCGAAACGGGGGAGATGACGCGCGGCGCGCCGTATTCCTCTTCGGCGGGGATCGGTTTCGGCGTGAACTCCTCTTCCGGCTCGTCGGGCATCCGGCGCATCGACGGCGGGAGGATGACCCGGAACTGCTTCACCTTTTCGGTCTTGTCGGGGAGGACGAAGACCGGCCGGTCGAGTTTCAGGAACGTCTTGCAGATGTGCTGATGGCAGGTGAACAGGAAGATCTGGCGGCCCGATTCGGCGAACTCGAGGAGGACTTCGGCGGCCGCCGCGGCGCGGTGGTTGTCGAAGTTGACCAGCACGTCGTCGAGGATGAGCGGGAGATTGACCCCGTGTTTCTCGAACGAGGTGGCCAGCGCCAGACGGATCGCGATGAAGAGCTGTTCGCGCGTGCCGCGCGACAGGGACCCGATGTCGAGCGTCTGCCCGTCGCTGGTGTCGACGTAGAGCGTGTCTTCGCCCAGCGGAGTCCAGATCTTCACATAGAGGCCGTCGGTCAGACGGCGGAGGAGGCGGGACGCCTCTTTGAGCGTTTCGGGCTGCCGCTCCTTCTCGTAGGCGCGGCGGATGTCTTCCATCATCTTGCAGGCGACCGCGCGGCTCTGCCAGATCCGGGACATCTCGTCGATGCGGCGCGAAACCGCGGCGCTTTCGAACCGGTGGCCCACGAAGTCGCGCTGCGCGGCGAGGTTCTCGAGCTGTTCGCCGAGCCGGCCGATCCGGAGCGTCTTCTCTTTTTTGTCGGCGGCGAGCTTTTCGATCCGTTCGGTCAGCGCCTGCGTCAGGGCGGGAAGGTTCGGACGGACCTTTTCGTCGTCGAGCACGTCGGCGATTTCGGCCTCTTCGCAGTAGCCGCCGATCACGTCCTCGATCTGGCTTTCAACCGAGGCGAGCCGGCCGAGGAGATCCTGGTGCGAACGGTAGCGCACGGCGAGCTCTTTGAGATGGTCGACCGATTTTGAGTCGAAGAGGGAGAGGTAGTCCCCCAGTTCGGTGTTCATGTGGTGGATGCGGCCGAGAATCTTCGTCCGTTCGCGCCGGAATCCGGCGAGCTTCTTGAAGAGGCCGGCCCGCTCGTCGCGGGTCAGGCGGACGGTTTCGAGATGGTCGGCCAGCAGGCTGATCTGGTCCTGAGCCGTCGAGTCGGCGGGAGGAACCGTGCCCGTCTCGCTCATCAGAAGGTCGAGCCGGTCGGTGATGCCTTTCTTTTCGCGCAGATGCAGATTGAGAAGCGCGTTCTTTTCGTCGATGCGGCGGCGGAGCGATTCGGCGAAATCGACCCGCTGGATCAGCCCCTTGATATGCGAAGGTTTCAGCGTCGGAGCGAGACCCGCCCCCTTGAGCCACGCGGTCCAGCGGTGATGCGCCGCGCGGAGCCCTTTCCGGGCGATCTCGAGACGCTTTTCGAGGATCTTCTGCCGGCCGACGGCCTCGCGGTAGCGGGCGGCCAGCGGCTTGAGCCGGTCGAACGCCGCCAGGTCGGCCTGGGCATTCTGGAGCCGGGTTTCGAGCGGCTGGCCGGGCGCGGGATATTTGCGGTCGATGACCGCGGCTTCGGCCTTGACCTGGTCGGTCCGTTTCATGACCGCCGCCAGCTGGCGCTGGTTCTCTTCGAGTTTGGCGTAGTTGCGCCGTTCGATCGTCGTCTTGTAGAAGAGGACGCCGACCGCCACGATGATTCCGAGAATGCCGATCGACGGGTCGAACGGGCCTTTGCCGAGAAGGGCGAAGACCGCCAGAAGGCCGCCCAGCGCCACGCCGATCCCGATGGCGATCGTGACCGGGTAGGGGAGCGACTGGTTCGCGACCAGGAACCCGTTCTGGCGGGTCAGTTCGCGCTTGATCTTGTCGAGGTCGTCCAGGCGCTTGGCGATCTCCTGCCGGCGCTGGAGCTGGCTGACCAGAAGGCCCGTCTCGGTGATCGCCTCGTCGACGTCTTTCCGGCCGCGGCTCGAAAGCTCGCGTTCGAGCTCTTCGCCCAGGTTCTTGATCTGTTCGGCGGTTTCGGCGCCCCGGGCGCGCGTCTTGGCCAGCCGCTTGCGGGCGGTGAAGACCGCACGGGCGGGAACGCGGAAATCGTCGACCTCGCGCGCCTGCGGAACCGGCGGCAGAGGCGTGACCTTGTCGGCGGCGTCGGACGCGATCTCTTCGCCCGGCAGACCCGTCGCCGGGTCGGTGATCGACCGGAGCAGGGCCGGGGTCAGAAGGGTCTTGCCGCTGCGCGCGCTGCGGAGGCGCTGCTCTTCGAGGTCGAGCTCCTTGCGGATCGCGGCGATTTCGGATTTCACGCCGGCGATCTTGCCGTCGATCACTTCCAGATGCGGGATCTCGCCGACGAGCATTTCGATCAGCGGCGCGCTGCGCCAGACGCTTCTGTTATACGGAGTGTTTTTGAGCGCGCGGCGCGTCTCTTTGTATTGCGCGCCCAGGTCGGCCAGGGAACGGCGCACATCGGCGATCGCCGCCACGCGGCCGTCGGCCTCGTCGACCGCGTCGGGCCGCACCTCGAGGACCGTGCCGTATTCGGCCAGCTGCGTGCGCAGATCGGCGCGCTGGTCCCAGTAGGACGCCGCGCGCGAGGAGATTTCATAAATGCGCTGCTGCCGCGTGTGCGCGGCGAGCTTCTCGTCGAGCTGGCGGACGACCTCTTCGGCCTCGAGCATCTCGGTCCGGAGCTCGGTGTACTCGCGCAGGTTCGCCGACGCCGAAAGGGCTTTGGCGTTCAGGTCGTCGCGGCGCGCCAGGAGGGTGTCGAGGATCGCCGGCTTCCCCTTGATGTCGAGGATCTCGTTCCGCTCCTCGACGATCTGGTGCAGGACCTGAATGAGCGAGACGCGGTCGACCCCGACGCTGAGCCGGTAGAGCATCTGCGCGGCGTCGGTCTCGTTCAGGCTCCCGAGCTTCTGGAGCTCGTCCAGGCCGATCGCGAAGACGTTGCTGAAGGTCGACTCGTCGACGTTGCTGACGATCGACTGGATGAAATGGTCGCTCAGCCGCTGGCCGTCGTCCCCCGAAATGATGAGCGATTCGGCGATTCCCGTACCGGGGATCGGGAAGAAGCGCCCGCTCCAGGCGGCCAGGCCGCCCGAGACGATGAACCCGGCTTTCTGTTCCAGGGAACTGGCGCCGTAGAGGGCCGAGGCGCTCCGGCGCACATAGCGCCGCTCGAGCCGGTGCGTGCCGTATTCGTCACGGACCGTCAGCACTCCGCCGATCCAGCGGGTCTCTTCGGACGGGTCGGACTTCTTGCGGCGGCCGTCGGTCTCTTCAACCTCGGTGGGGGAAAGGCGGTTCTCGGCGAACGGGGACTCGGTCCGCGGATAGAGCGCCATCTGGATATACCGCGCCCGTTCGGGGTTGGCGCAGCCGTACAGGCCGCTCCGGATGAACTGCATCAGCGTCGTCTTGCCCGCCTCGTTCGGCCCGTAGAAGACGTTGATCCCGCGGCGGATTTTCGGAAGATAGAGGTTTTCCCAAACGCCGAAACGCTCGAT
>ONWH01000151.1 GCA_900321495.1 uncultured Planctomycetota bacterium | reverse complement strand
GTCATGCTCAAAAGCGAAATCGACGCCGTGCGCGACCGGTCGGGCCAGTTCAGCGAAATCTGGGCCTCCGACTACCTCGAAATGGCCCGAAAGACCGTCCTCCGCCGCGCCGCCAAATTCTTCCCCGCCGCCGCCGGCTGGCCCGGAGCCCGAACGGACGGGGTGCTGAATTCGTAGCGCGGGGTGAGACTTACCCCCGTTTGTGGAACGGGGGTTGAAATTGAACGAGTGTTTCAGCTTTGCGTAGGCGTGGGGCCCTGAGCCAGGGTTGGCGGTTACAGGCTCCCGGCTACGCGGTCGCATAAGCGTGTGCGGCTGCATAGCCTGCCGCCGAAAATTGCCCTCCGGTGCTACCGGCCTCCACCACTTCTAGAGTGGGGGGCGCCCTCCACGCCGTGGGCAGAAAGGGGGAACGGAACCTGATGTCAACTCTCTGGCAAACCAACTTTGAGGACGCCGAGCATCTGCTGCCGGGATACCCGAAATTCGAGTCGGCGCGGCTGGCCGAGGAGCGGTCGGTTACGATGGAGAAAGTCTATCAGATCACGCCCGCCGAGTTCGTGCCGCTGATCATGGCCCTGCCGAAAAAGGGGCGCGTCCATCTGATCGACGTCGACGGCGTCTGGTGCTGGTTCCGGATCGATTCGGTCGGCGCCGAACGGATGAGCGGCCTTCTCCCTTCGGCGATTACGGGCGCCGGCACGCTCCGGGCCGGAACGGTCCTCGTCCGCGCGGAGCTGAAAATGTCGCTCCTGAAAGAGAACGCCGATCCCGCCGTTCCGCCGTGGGAGCTCCCGTGCTACAACTTTCGTGTGACTCCGGTCACCCTCCGGTGCACGCCGCGCCATTTCTATCCGGCCGCGGGGGATCCGGTTCTCGGCGCCGGCGCGGCCGCCTCGCTCGCGCCGATGCCCCTTGTCAATACCGCGGGCGTCCCCCTTTCGGTGACGTCGTCCCGCGTCCTGACCCGCTTCTCGTTCAATTACAACATGCGGTCGGATCCCGGGCATTACGCCGAGGCGCTCGATTTCTCGTGGGTCTGGCCGGGCCACTGCAACGCCGGCGCCGTCCTCTTCGCGGGTATCGAGTTCCCGCCCCTGACGCTGATGCTCGAGTCGTTCTCGTTCGAACTGTGCGAAGAGGCGTATTCGTACCGCACGGCGGCCGACGGGTCCGAAACCGCCGTCTCGGGCGTGTGGCGCTACCTGAAATGCGCCGTCCGCCTTCTGGCCGATCCCCTCTCGTTCGTCCGGGACTACCTGAACGTCGGAACGCACCGGATCGGCCGGAACGGACCCGAACGGCTCTGGCAGTGGACCGACGGCGCGGGGAACCCGGCCTGCGGTTCCTACGCCGACGCCCTGCCGCACGCCGACGCGCAGGAGGTTTCGGAGCTCCTGTTCCTGAACGAGACGGGAACCGGTATCGCCGGAACCGGTTCCGACGGCCGGCAGATCCCGACGTTCCGGCGCGGTGTGCTCGAACGGCCGCTCGATTTCGCGCCGCTGGGGCTCCCCGCGGGGCCGCCGTGGTAGACGTCCGCGAGCCGCGGCGCGGCGGAAGAGCTCGGGAGTAAACGCGCTCGGGGTAGAGCGACCAACGGGAGCCAGCGGCTAGCGTTGCTTGCCGTGGGAAAACTGCCCGTCCCGGCTCGGGACCTCCCGGCTGCGCGGTCGCATCGGCGTGTGCGGGAGTCAACGAGCTCCCGCCGGTAACTGCCAACCCGGGCTCCGGGTGAGGCCGGGGGTTCCCTACGCCGCCGCGTGGCGGAAGGGCGGATTGCTTTTTTGTATAACAGCTTTTTTTTAGGAGATGAGATGATGACTCTGCAGCAGAATTCCGTTCCGGCGCAGCCGGAACGCGGTGTTCCGTTTTCCGCGCCCGTTCCCGAACAGGGAACCGGCGGGGCCGCGCGGTCCCGGCTTCTTCCCGGATGGCGGCCGTTCCTGACCAGCGGGCTGATCTGGCTTCTGATCGCCCTGTCGGCGCGCGGCGTCTGGTGCGCCGGCTCGTGGACCGTCCGGCAGACGCGCCGGATCCGGCAGCTGATCGAATGGACCGAAACGCTCCCGTTCGGCGGCGACGACGGCCGCACCCGCCCCTTCTTCGACCGGCGGCGGAAAAGCCGCGATTCCCTCGAGACGTGGATCGCCGATAACCTGCCGCGCGGCGACCGGCAGGGCACTCTGGCCGCCGCGGAAGCGTTTCGCCGGACCGCCGAGATGCTCCGCGCGGGCGACCTGCTCGGACGGCGCGACGCGATGGCCGAACTGACCGCCCGGCTGACCCCCGAAGTCGACCGCGCCGCGTGGAACACCTTCCTCACGGAACTGTCGGACCGCCTCGCCGACGAGATCGGACCGGACGGCGAAAACGCCGCGGCGGTCGCCGACGTTCTGGACCGCGCGGCGGAGGGATTCGCTCCGGCCGCCGACGCCGCGCCATGCGGCGGGCAGGGGACCGCCAAAAACCGCCCGCCGCGCAACTGATGGGCAACTCGGTAAATACGCCCGGTGTAGAGCGACCAACGGGAGCGTACGCCCAGCGCTACTTACCGTGGGGAAAACCGCCCGCCGGTGCTACCGGTCTAATCGTGATTAGTATAATCGTGATTAGATAACTTACATCCCGGCGCGCATAACACGGGGCTGAAATATGATAATGGCGAAAAAGAGTACCGTGAAACAGACCGCGGTGAAAAAGACCGAACCGAAGAAGACCGCCGCGAAGGAAACCGCGGCGGTGAAAAAGGGGACGTCAAAAAAGCCGTCGCCGAAAAAGAAAGAGACGGCGAAAAAGAGTGCCGCGAAGAAGGCCGCTCCGGCGAAGAAAACCGCGGCGAAACCGGCGCCGAAAAAAACGGCGCCGAAACGGGCCGCGGCGGAACCGCCGGAAAAGGCCGCGCCGTTCAACCTGCCCGCCTCGGCCGACGAGGTCCGCTATTCGGACGGCGAACTGGCGATGCTCCGCGAAAAACAGCTTGAACTGGCGATGGACGGCGACCGCCAGATGCTGATCTGGCTCGGCCGGTCGGTTCTGGGCCAGGCGCCCGCGCCGGCCCGCGCCGGCCGCGCCGACGCCGGCGAAAACGCCGTGATCGTTCTGACCCCCGACGAGGCCGCCGCTCTCTATCCCGGGCGGTAGCCTCCCCTTTCCTTTCCTCTCTTTCCGCTTTCTCTTCCATGTCCTGTGCCCGTTCCGGTCCGGAACATTCCGCGCGCTTTGTCCGCGAGATCCGCTATACCGAACGCCAGAAGGAGGCGCTCCGCTTTCTGGGCGGGGACGCCGAGACGTTCATGCTGTTCGGCGGCGCGGGGTCGGGCAAGACGTATCTGCTGACCTCGTTTCTGGTTCTGGCCGTTTCGGCGTTCCCCGGACTCCGCGCGGCGGTTCTCCGCCGCCAGATGAAGGACGCGCGCGAATCGGTGATGGGCCAGACGTTCCCGGCGGTGATGAAACAGATCTGCGGCCTGGCGCGGCCCGCGGTCGACGCGCGGATCAACAAGCGGGACTGCTGCTACCGCCATCCGAACGGGTCCGAAATCTGGTTCGGCGGGCTCGACGACGCCAAGGGGATGGATAATATCCTGGGTAAGGAATACGGCGTTATCTATTTCAACGAATGCTCGCAGATCAGCTATACGTCGTTTCTGACAGCGATGGGCCGGCTCCGGCAGCCGGTTCCCGGATGGCGGAACCGCGCGGTGCTCGACTGCAATCCGCCCGGCAAGTCGCACTGGGTCTATAAGACGTTCATCCTGAAACGGAATCCCGACGGCACGCCGCTGGCCCGGCCCGGCGATTACGCCGCCCTGAAAATGAATCCGGAGGACAACGCCGAGTTCCTGCCGGAAGGGTATATCGAAAAGCGGCTGGCGACGATGACGGGGAAGGAGTACAGGCGCTTCTTTCTGGGCGAGTTCACCGACGATGCCGAAAACGCCCTCTGGACCCGCGCGATGATCGATCCGTACCGGGTCGATTCGCCTCCCGCCGATCTCGAAAAGACCGTGATCGGCGTCGATCCGGCGGTGACATGCGGCGAGAAGTCGGATCTGACCGGTATCGCCGCGGTCGGACGCCGGTTCGAAAACGGCCGGACGGAGTACTACGTGCTCGAAGACGCGTCGGCGGTTCTTTCCCCCGCGGCGTGGGCCGAGACGGTCCGCCGCCTGTATGACAAGTACAACGCGAACGAGGTGATCTGCGAGGTGAATCAGGGGGGCGACCTGGTGACCGAAATTCTGCGCGGCGGCGGGTTCGGCATGCCGGTCCGCGCGGTCCGCGCGTCGAAGGGGAAACGGACCCGCGCCGAGCCGATCGCCGTGCTCTATTCCCAGGGCGCCGTTCATCATGTCGGCGGCGGCCTGCGCGAACTCGAAGATGAACTGACCGGATGGACCGGCGCTCCCGGCGAAAAGTCGCCTGACCGGATGGATGCCCTCGTCTGGGCCATGACCGGCCTGACCGAGGAGCATTCCGTCGCGGGGGGGTATCTGTGGTTCGTGTAGGCGTCCGCGAGCCGCGGCGGGCGAGTATCGGCTCCCGGCT
>ONWH01000137.1 GCA_900321495.1 uncultured Planctomycetota bacterium | reverse complement strand
GACATCTTCACCGTCAAAGACAGAGAGACCGGCAAAGACCTGGTCGATCTGATCCTCGATACCGCCGGAGCCAAGGGGACGGGAAAATGGATGAGCCAGCTGGCGCTCGATCTGGGCGTCCCGAGTACGCTGGTGACCGAAGCGGTCTACGCCCGCTGCATTTCGGCGATGAAAGAGCAGCGCCTGGCGGCCAGCAGTCTCCTTTCCGGCCCGGCCAAAAAATGGGCCGGCGACAAGGAAAAGTTCATCGAACAGGTCCGGCAGGCGCTCTACGCCTCGAAGATCTGCTCGTACGCGCAGGGGTTCGTTCAGATGCGCGCCGCCGCGCAGGAATACGGCTGGCAGCTGAACTACGGGCCGATCGCCATGCTCTGGCGGGGCGGGTGCATCATCCGCGCGGTCTTTCTCGAACGGATTAAGGAAGCGTTCGACGCCGACCCGAATCTTGAAAACCTTCTTCTGGCCCCCTATTTCAAGGACGCGGTCGAGTCGGCTCAGGAGGGGTGGCGCGAAGTGATCAAGACCGCGGTCGAACTCGGGATCCCCTGTCCCGGCATGACGACCGCGCTCACCTATTTCGACTCGTACCGCAGTGCCTGTCTGCCGGCGAACCTCCTCCAGGCGCAGCGCGACTATTTCGGCGCACACACTTACCGCCGGGTCGACAAGCCGGGAGAAGGACCGTTCCACACCGACTGGATCAACGAAAGGGAGGCATGAACATGACGAATCAGGAATATCTGAACGACCTCTTCGGCATGAAGGGACAGACCGCCGTCGTGATCGGCGGGGCGGGCGCTCTGGGACTCTGCCTTTCGACCGGCCTGGGGAAGGCGGGCGCGAAGATCGTCGTCGCCGATGTGCGGGAAGACGCGTGCGTCGAGGCGGTCAAAAAGCTCGAATCCGAGGGAATTGAGGCAATTTACGCGCTGGTCAACGTAACATCTAAGGAGTCGCTGACCGAACTGCGCGAAAAGGCGGCCGCGTGGGGCGGGAAAGTCGATATCCTGGTCAACTGCGCCGGGATCAACGTCGGAACCCCGTTCCTGGAAGTCGACGCCGATAAATGGGACGCGATCATGGCGGTCAATCTGAAGGGGACGATGCTCTCCTGTCAGGTCTTTATCGAGAGCATGCTCAAAACCGGGGGCGGCTCGATCCTGAACATCGGAAGCGTCAATTCCGACAGGCCGCTCTCGCGCGTCTTCGCTTACGCCGCCAGCAAGGCGGGCGTGGTCAACCTGACGCAGAATATCGCGCAGGAGTTCGCCACTCAGGGGATCCGCTGCAACGCGATCTGTCCCGGTTTCTTCCCCGCCGAGCAGAACCGGAAGATCCTGGACGCCAAGCGGGTCGAGAATATCATGAACGGCACGCCGATGCGCCGTTACGGCGACCCGTCGGAGCTGATCGGCGCGGCGCTCCTCCTCCTTTCGCGCAAAGCGGGAAGCTACATCACCGGCTCGGCGCTCTACGTCGACGGCGGGTTCACCTGCAGCTGGTTCTGACCGTTCATCTCCCCCGCCGGCCGGACCGGCGGAAAACGGATTTTGAGGGATTTTATGGCAGAAAAACTCTTCGGCATGCGGTTCGGGCGGCGGAGCACCCCCGGCCGCATCAACGCCCCGCCGGTCCTGACGACCGACGGCCTGGTCAAGATCTACGGAAAACGGACCGTGGTCAACGGGGTCAGTTTCGAGGTGCGTCAGGGGGAGGTGGTCGGGCTGCTCGGACCGAACGGCGCGGGAAAAACGACCAGTTTCCGCATGACGTGCGGGCTGATCGCCGCGAACGCCGGGAAGGTCTTCCTGGGAGAGGACGACGTCTCCTCCTGGCCGATGTACCGCCGCGCCCGGGAAGGGCGTATGGGCTACCTGCCGCAGGACCGTTCGGTTTTCGGATCCCTGTCGACCGAAAAGAACCTCTATCTGGCGATGGAGCTTCTGAACATTCCCCGCTCGAAACGGAAGAAGAAGTGTGAAGAGCTCCTCAAAAAGTTCAATCTGTGGCATGTCCGCAAGACGATCGTCGGCGCCGGGGGGACGGGCGGCCTTTCGGGAGGGGAACGCCGCCGTCTGGAAATCGCCCGCGCTCTCCTTTCCGAGCCGCAGATCCTGATGCTCGACGAACCGTTCGCCAACGTCGATCCGAACACCGTCACCGAAATTCAGAAGGTGATCAGCGAGCTTTCGGCGGAAGGGATCGCCATTCTGATCACCGACCACCAGATCGACGCGACGATGGAAATCGCGCAGTACTGCTACGTCATCTACGACGGGCAGGTCCTGTGCAACGGCGATCCGGTCTCGGTCCTCTCCCACCCGGAAGCGCGCAAGCTCTATTTCGGCGAGAAGTCGCAGCAGCAGCTCGAAAATCTGATGAAGAAGATCCGCCAGCATCAGGGCGGGTATTCCGCTCCCGCCGACCCGCCCCCGCGCCGAAGGGAACGCGTCTGGCGTACCGGCGGGGATTCCGGCGAGGGACGGCCGGCGCCGCCGCGGCACGCGGACGACGAGACGATCCGCCCCACGGGCCGCTCCGGAAAAAATTTCTTCATGGACGATTACTTCGACGAGGAAGATCCGCCCCGCCGCCGGAAATGACCCCGGCCGGTGAACCGTCCGGCGGGCGGTCACCGGCGCGCCCGCCGAAGGCCGGAACTTGCGGTTTTTTTCGAAAAAAACGGCTCAGAACCTAGTCATTATCGCTCTTGCCGTTATAATGATAATTAGGGTCGTTGTGGCCCGCCGAGAGCAGTCCGCCTTCCGCACGTCCGTGTCCGGACCCCGTGCGGGCGAAAGCTCTCTGTCGGTTTTTCTCGGAGCCTCCGTTCAGTCTCTCTCTTTTCGGGAAAGTTTCGCGGCAGGTTCGCAATTCGAATGGTCCTCCCGCTGTGCCGGGGGGTTAACGTATTCCGCACATAAAAAGCGTCAATGAGTTCACCAAATCCAAGAATCGATCCGAGTCTTGTCGAACAGACAAAACAGCAGATCCGCACGCTGGTCGGCGAGATTTCCAAAATCTCGAAGACCGATATCCCTCCCGAGGATTTCCATAAAGAGTTTCTCTCGCGCGTTGTGGTCGCCCTGGCCGCCGAAGCCGGCGCAATCTGGACGGTCAACCCCGCCGGGCAGCTGGCGCTCTCGTACCAGATCAACATTCAGAAGACCCATCTGCACGAAGACGAAGAGGCGAACAAGAAGCACAGCCGCCTCCTGTATCAGTTCCTCCGGTCCGAAGAGAACGAGTCGGTCGCCATGCCGAACTCCGGCGGCGAGACGGAAGACAGTCCGGGAAACCCGACTAACTTTCTCGTTCTGTTCGGAAAGATCCGCACCGACCTTGAAACGTTCGGTCTGGTCGAAATCTTCCAGCGTCCCGACGCCAGTCCGACGACGCAGAAGGGATACCTCCGTTTCGTGACACAGGTCACCGACATTGCCGGCGAGTTCTACAAGAGCCGCCAATTGCGCAATTTCGGCGACCGCCAGTCCCTCTGGACCCAGCTCGAAGACTTCACGCGGAACATCCACAAAACGCTTGACATGCGCGAGACCGAATACGTCGTCGCCAATGAAAGCCGCCGTCTGATCGAATGCGACCGGGTCAGCATCGCCATCAAGCGGGGCCGCAAGTGCCGGATCGAGGCGGTCAGCGGCCAGGACATGGTCGACAAGCGTTCGAACGCGGTCACCCTCCTGGGGAAGCTTGCCACCGCCGTGGTCGCCGCCGATGAACCGATGTTCTACATGGGAGACACCACCGACCTGGCTCCGCAGGTCGAAGAGGCGGTCGAAGACTACGTCGATGAATCGCACACCAAGATGATCGCGGTCTTCCCGCTCCGGCGCAAGAACGTCAACGAGGGGGACAGCGAAGAGACCGAACAGGACAAGACTCCGAAAGAACCCCCGTTCGGCGCGATCATCATCGAGCAAATCGAAGACAACCGCGTTCCCGACCGGATGAAAAAACGCATGGACGTCGTCGTCGAACACGCGCAGAGCGCGGTCGGCAACGCCCTGGATCACAACAGCGTCTTCCTGATGCCCCTCTGGCAGACGATCGGCAAATCGAAGGTTCTGGTCACGGCGCGAATGCTTCCCAAAACGATCTCGGTCGCCATTGCGCTGCTGGTCCTGATCCTGGCGCTCATCTTTGTGCCGTGGAACTTCAATATGCACTGCGGCGGAACGCTCGAACCGGAAGTGCGGCGGAACGTCTTTGCGCGGGAAGACGGCAAAGTCGACGAGGTTCTCGTTCATCACGGCCAGCAGGTCGAAGAGGGAGAAGTCCTTCTCCGTATGACAAACAACGAGCTGGAAGCCGAAACGAAAAAGGTCGAAGGCGATCTGGCCGAAGTCACAAAACAGATCGCCTCCGCCACCGAAATGGCGTACAAAACGACCGGCGACAAGGGGCGCGAAGGGGACGACGTTCAGATTCAGGGCGAGATATCCCGCCTGGAAGTCCGGCAGAACGCACTGAAAGTTCAGGAAGAGATTCTCTGGGAACGGTACAAAGACATGGAAGTCCGTTCGCCGATCGCCGGCACCGTGATGACGTTCGACCTGACTGACCGGCTCCGAAGCCGTCCGGTTCAGAAAGGCCAATGTCTCCTGGAAGTCGCCCAGCCTGAAGGGAGCCTGATTCTCGAGCTCGACATGCCTGAAAAGAAGATGGGGCATGTCTCGGAATACCTCAAAAAGCTCAAGGCCGAAGACCCGAACGCCGAACTCGACGTCACCTTCGTCATGACGGTCGATTCGACGAAAAAGTTCAAGGGGAAGGTCTACGAGATACACGACCGCGCCGGAAACAAGGGCGATGAGGGAACCGTCGTCGAGATGAAGGCGAAGATCGACGATCCGGAAGCCCTCCCCGAATCGAAACGCGCCGGCGCGGCGGTCCGCGCCAAGATCTACTGCGGCAAACGCGCGCTGGGCTACGTCATTTTCAACGAAGCGATCGCCTATCTGCAGCGGACGGTTTTCTTCTGGTTCAAGTGACCCGAACATTCAAAAAGAGAAACACAAAAAGACAGCAAGGCAATAACGGTTCTCAGCTGAACCGATTCTTCATTGAGGAGTCAATTACGATGAGTTTGAAATCAAAGCGAACCGCGGCGGCGTATTCGGCCGCCGCCGGGCTCTTTCTTCTGGCGCTGACATTCTCCCTCACCCCCGCGCTCGGCGATCTGCCCGAAATGTCGCTCTTTCCGCAGACTCCCGACCAGGCGCCGGCCGCGCCGGTTTCGGAAGAACAGCTTGACTCTGTCCCGCCCGCAGAAGACCTTCCCCCCGAAGCGGCGGACGGAATGAACCTGGATATCGGCCGGCTCGACCGGACGGGGCGCGCCCCCGGCGGCGACCGCGGCGCCGCCCCTTCCAACCGTCCCCTTCCCCCGCCCGGACAGCGTCCGACGCAGCGGCTCAACATTCAGCTGAATGTACCGCGCGACCGCATGCCGATGCCCGAGCTCGAAACCCTCCCCCTTCCCGAAGGGGTCGAACTCGGCGAGAACGACGTCCTGGCCAAAAGCGCGCTGACCGAGATCCCGAAAGGGGAAGGTTACGAGGCGACCGTCAGCGCCAACACGCAGGGGAAACTGATTCTCCTGGGCCGGCAGAAGTACGGAGAAAACGGTGAGGCGCTCTTCGACGATGACGGAAACCCGGTCATGATTCCGATGCACCGCGGAATGCAGGTTGAAGAGGGGGAAATCCTCGGCGTTCAGTTCAATCAGGCCGCCCACGCCCGGCGCACCGCCGCCGAACGGGAGCTGGAAGTCGCCAAGAAAGAGGCGGGCAAACAGCTCGAAGTCGAAGTGGCCGAAGCGAGCAAAAACGTTGCGCTGATGGAATACAAACGCGCCGTCAACGCCAACAAGCGGGTGCCGAACTCCGTTTCGGAAGACGAAGTCTGGCAGAAGCGGTTCGAATGGTACCGCGGCATGAAATCCGAAGACAAGGCGAAATACGATCTCGAAGTCGCGGCCCTGGCCGTCGATGTCAAAGAGGCGGCGATCGCCATCGCCGATGCCGACCTGGAAGAACGCCTGATCCGCGCGCCGCTGAGCGGCCAGGTCGACGACATCTTCAAGAACAAGGGGGAATGGCTCCGTGAAGGGGACACCGTCCTTCACGTCCTCCGCCTGGACAAAATCAACATCACCGCCAACTTCGACAGCGAACAGGTTTCCCCCGCGATGATTCAGGGGAAAGCCGTCACGGTCTATGTCACCAAAGCGGGAGTCGCCGAACCGCAGAAGATGGAAGGGGTCATCACCTACGCCCGCCCGATCCTGATGATGAACCGGTTCGTCGCCTACGCCGCGGTCAAGAACGTCAAGATCGACGACAGCTGGGTTCTGATCCCCGGGATGCGCGTCAACCTGATTGTTCACAAAGACAAAGACGCTGACCCCGCCGAGTTCGCCGACGTTCAGGATTAACCCAACCGACAGGTTCGAATAATATTCCATGGTCACACTTGCCGACAGTCTGGTCTCCAGTTCCGAGCGGATCCTCGGTTTTTACGCCCGGGCCGACTTGACCGCCAAAAGAGAACAGTATCTCGGCCGATCGTACTGGATCGTCAAGGATCCGATCGGCCTGAAATACTTCCGGTTTCAGGACGAAGAATACTACATCCTGAACCAGTTGGACGGTACGCGGAGTCTGGACACCATCAAAGACAATTTCGAGGCCGAGTTTCCGCCGCAGAAGATCACCCTGGATGAACTTCAGAGTTTCATCGGCCAGCTTCACCAGAGCAACCTGATTGTCGCGGCCGTGCCGAACCAGGGGCACGAGCTCTTAAAACGGCGGAACAAGCGCCGCCGGCAGGAAATTATCCAGGCCTGTTCGAACATTCTCTGCATCCGGTTCAAGGGGTTCGACCCGAACAGGATTCTCGACGCCATGCTGCCGTGGGTCCGCTGGTGCTTCCATCCGGTCACCCTCTTTTTCTGCTTCGTTCTGATGTTTTCGGCCCTGTCGCTCGTGATCATGGAGTTCGACACCTTCCGCGCGAAGCTGCCGAACTTCCATCAGTTCTTCGGGCTGAAAAACATCTTCCTGCTGACGATCACACTGGGGTGCACCAAGGTGATACACGAGTTCGGGCACGGCCTTTCGTGCAAGTATTTCGGCGGAGAATGCCACGAAATCGGGATCATGATCCTCGTCCTGACCCCGTGTCTGTACTGCAACGTCTCCGACTCGTGGATGCTGCCGAACAAATGGCACCGCGCGGCAATCGGTCTGGCGGGAATGTTCGTCGAGTGCGTCCTGGCGTCCATCGCCACCTTTATCTGGTGGAACACGAACGAGGGGTTGGTGCACTACCTGGCGCTCAACGTGATGTTCATTTCGTCGGTCTCGACGATCATCTTCAACATCAACCCGCTTCTGCGCTACGACGGGTACTACATTCTTTCCGACATTTTGGAGATCCCGAACCTGCGCCAGAAGGCGACGCAGATTCTCGCCTCGAAATCGTCGCACTGGTTCCTGGGAATGGAAGAGCAGGAAAATCCGTTCCTCCCGCAGCGGAACCAGTTCCTCTTCGCCCTCTACACGATCGGCGCGGTCATGTACCGCTGGGTCGTGATGGCGTCGATTCTTTTCTTCGTTTACAAATTCTTCGATTCCTACGGCTTAAAGATCGTCGGGCAGATGATCGGGGCGATGTCCCTCTTCGGCCTGGTCGGCATGCCGCTATGGAAGATCGGAAAGTTTTTCTGGGTTCCTGGAAGGATATACCGCGTGAAAAAGCTGAACTTCTACCTCTCGCTGACCGGCCTGCTGCTGATCGTCGCGTTTTTGATCTTTGTGCCGTTCCCCTACTCGGTCTACGCGCCGTGCGTCATCGACCTGCGGAGCGAAGCGACGATCGCCGGCAACGTCCTCATCCCGAAAACAGGGGGCGAGCTCGTTTCGGTCGACGTTGCCGAAGGGCAGTTCGTCAAAAAGGGGGACAAACTCGCCGAACTGCGCAACCCGGTGCTCGAACAGGACCTGATCCGCCTGCGCGGCGAATACCGCGAAACGCAGATGCAGTTCGAAACCTACGCCAATCTGATCGAAGACTCGCGCGCCGCCGCCCAGCGGCAGGAGCTCTCCGAACGGATGAAGGCGCTTTCGATGATGATCGCCGCCCGGGAAAAGGAATGGAGCCAGCTGACGCTGACCGCTCCGGTCGACGGCGTCGTCGTTTCGCCCGAATGGCGTATTGAGCAGGCCGAAAAGGGGGATGCCTTCTCGTCGAACCTGCCCTCCTGGCACGGGACACCTCTGCGTCCCGAAAACATGGGCGTCTTTTTGGAGCCGGGGGTGCACTTCTGTTCGATCGGCGACCCGAAACAGCTCGAAGCGGTGCTGGTCGTCGACCAGTCGAAGATCAACTTCATTCAGAAAGACCAGACGGTCAAGATAAAACTCGAAGAGCTTCCGGGAAACACGCTCACCAGCCGGGTCGACCAGACGATCGACATCGAACACCACAAGATGGAAAGCGTGCCGATCCAGCTCTCGACCAAGGGAGGCGGCGCCGTCCCGACGACGTCCGAACAGGGGGGGCTCGAAGTTCCGCAGTCACCATCGTTCCGCGTGCGCGTCGATCTTGAAAACAACGACGATCTGATTAAAGTCGGGATGACCGGCAAGGCGAAAGTGAAAGTCGCGCCGCAGACCATCCTCCAGCGGTTCATCCGCCTGGCACTCGACGTCTTCAACTTCAAACTCAACTGACCCGTTCCGAATGAAAAAAGCCCTCGATCAGAGGGCTTTTTTCGTACCCGTGCCGCACCCCTTCCCTTTCGACGCTCCATGCCGCAGCCGCCCAGAAGATCCCTTTCGAAACCGCCGGAAACCTCCGAGCCGAAGTTTCGGAAAAAGCGCGTTCTCTTTCTGATCGAAACCTCGACCAGTTACGGGCGCGATCTGCTGACCGGCGCCTCGCGTTACGCGCACGAGCGGAACGAATGGAACTTCACCGTCGTTCCCCGCGGTCTGACCGAAACGCCGGAAACACTGAAACAATGGCGCGGCGACGGTATCATCGCCCGAACACCCGACAGACGGACTCACGACATCATCCGGCGAATCAAATGCCCCGTGGTCGAATTGTACAGTTATGTCAAGACCGAGGTCTTTTGCGACGAGAGGGCTATCGTCCGAATGGCGCTCGACCATTTCGAGGAACACTGTTTCGAAAATGTCGGCTTCTTTTCAATCGGCCAGACCCGCTGGATCATCGAACGGGAACGCCACTTCAAGGAAGAGGCGATCGCGCGCGGTTTCTCCCCCTATCTGTTCATCGACAAATTCGCACGGAAAGACCCGACCTGGTACCCCCTTTGGAACGAGAAATACAAACCCGGTCTCCGCGCGTGGCTCGAGAAGCTCCCGAAACCGATCGCCGTCTTCACCGCGAACGACCATCAGGCGGCCCACCTGATCAACGTGTGCAACGAACTGGGATACCGCATTCCCGAAGAGATCGCCGTTCTGGGGGTCAACAATGACACCCTTCTTTGCGACATCCTTTCGCCGACCCTTTCGAGCATCGACCAGAACGCCCATGAGGTCGGCTACGAGGCGGCGCGCCTTCTCGATATGAAGATGAACGGCAAAGACAGTGCCGGCTATGAAAAGGGGCTCCTGCCGGTCAGTGTCGTCACACGCGAGTCGACCGACATTTACGCGCTCAAGAACCCCGATGTGAACCGCGCGCTGCACTTTATCCGCGGGTTCGCGACGACGGGAATCCGTGTGACGGATGTTCTCAACGAAGTCAATCTGACGAGCCGGACCCTCGAACGTTACTTTAAGGAATCGCTCGGACATACTCCGGAACGGGAGATTCTGCTGACCAAGATCCGTCATGCCGCATGGCTTCTGGTCACTTCAAACCTTACGAACCACCGGATTGCCGAACTTTCCGGTTTCTCGAACGACCACTATTTCTGCTATATGTTCAAGAAGGAAAAGGGAATGACCCCCCAGCAGTACCGCCGCCGGAACAAGCGTTCCGGCGCAATCGCCTGGGACAACTCCGCCGAAGAGCCCTGAAAGCCTCCGTTTCCGAATAATACTTCTGATTGTCACGGCGGCCCGTCCTGTAAATGCTCCAGACAGGGTGCGCATGTCGAAATTTTATAATAATCTTTTATAATTTTGTCGTTTTTTCTATGTTGCCGCACACCGGTCCGGCGGGTAAAGTACTGCCATGACACGTTGTTACTTCCATGGGCGGCCCGCACTCCGCCAATCTGTGACATGACAGATTCCCAAAAGGAACTGATTTTACCGTCGATCGTGAAGAATGTTTTCCGAACGTTCCGACCTGTATTCATCGGGCTGCCGCAATGGTGTCATCGGGAGTTTTAAATGATTTTTCACTGAAATCGGTGTAACGCGGCATGGTCCGTCCCGAACGGGCGCGCCGGTTTCCCTCCGTTCCTCCCCGGCTAAACACAGAAGGGGGTTTGCCCTTCCGCCCGGGACCGACGGAACGGAACACAAATCACGGAGAAGATTCCATGATGAAGACACAGGCCGTCGTACTGTCCGACCCGGACAGGAGCGCACTGAACAAAATTGTCCGCAATCCCCGTTCCGAACATCGCCAGATCCTCAGGGCAAAGATCATCCTTCTCGCCGACAAGGGGAAACGGAACAAGGAGATCGCCGAAAAGCTCGGTGTTTCGGGCCAGAAGGTCACCCGCTGGAAGAAGCGGTTCGCCCTCGGGGGAATCGAGGGAATTCTGAAAGACGCGCCCCGTTCTGGCCGTCCGGTTCTGATCACCCAGTCCGATGTCGACGAAATCATCCACGTCCTTCTCAACGAAAAACCGAAGGGATCCGCCCGCTGGTCGGTCCGCACGCTGGCCAAACGGGTCAACAAAACGCGCTACGCCGCGCACAAGATCCTGCACAATTTCGGAATCAACCTCGAAGAGGGAAACGATCTGCACACCATTTTCGATCCGTGCGGCGAGGGCGGAAAGGGGTATCAGCTCGCCTGAAGACGGAGCGCCGCTACCTGTTTCACGCTGTGCCCGGTGCGGGTTCTCTCCCGGAAGGCCCCCTCTTCTTTCCGGGCTGAGTCTTTTTTTTTCAAAACCGCTCTGACTTCCCCTGCCGGCCGAAAACGCTTGCGCCGGAGAGGCTCTCGGCTATAATTGAGGCATCAGCCGTTCCCCCGGTGCGGGGGAGTACGCCTATCAGCCGGAGAAGAGATGGTATTCTCGTCCTATGTGTTCATTCTGCTCTTTCTGCCCGCGGTGCTCTGCGGGTACTATATTCTGTCGCATTATGAAAAGAGTCTCTTTCAGCGGCTTTTCCTGATTGCGGCGTCCCTCTTTTTCTACGCCTATTTCAACGTCAGCTATCTCGGCCTGATTATCGCCTCGATTGCGGTCAACTACACTGCCGCACAATGGATTCAGAAAACGCGGGGAAAAATTTCGAAACTGCTCCTGACGCTCGGCGTTCTGTTCAACGTCGGACTTCTCGGCTACTTCAAATACTACGACTTTTTCGTTGAAAACATCAACGCCGTCTTCGGCACCGATTTCGCACTGAAGCACATCCTCCTTCCGCTTGGAATCAGCTTCTTCACGTTCCAGCAGCTCTCGTTCCTCGTTTCGGTCTACCGGCGGGAGGAAAAGGTCGAACGCCTGCGCGACTACTCCCTTTTTGTGACATTCTTCCCGCAGCTGGTCGCCGGCCCGATCGTCCTTTACAGCGAGATGATCCCGCAGTTCAAGGACGAAACACGCCGCCGCTTCAATCCGGAAAACTTCGCGGCGGGGAT
>ONWH01000127.1 GCA_900321495.1 uncultured Planctomycetota bacterium | reverse complement strand
CGCGCTGAAGGATGGCGTAGCAGGCGGGCAGATGAACCAGCTTCGCCTGATTACCGCACATATCGAAGAAAAAAGTCTGTGCGTCCGGCTCAAAATCCTGGCCATGCGACCAGGCAAACTGGTTGATTCCGGTCCATCCCTGATACGCGCCGACCGCCGCGATCATCAGATTCCCCTCCGCTCCGTAGAGGTTCGGATAGGCATGGTCGTATTCGCTGACAACCAGAGCCCTGCCGAGAAGACGGTTTCTCGACATCCGGGTCGGTTCGCCGCCGGTACGGCTGTTGGTCATCGCGGCGTTGACAATATACCAGTCCTTCCCGTCCCACGGGACGTGGGGGAACGCGGGGTGATGCCAGTAGGCGTGGTTGTCGCAGTAGTCGGTCTTCGCCTGGGCGTACCACGCTCCGTATTGCAGCTGTGTTCCGGTCACCGGCGGTTTGGCGCCGAGCTCCTCTTTTACGAAACGGAACATTTCGGACCAGTAGGCCGCCTCCAGGTCGAGGAGAAACCCGATAAACGCGGCACGGACCTTGTCGTTCTTAAAGTGCGGACCGTCGCGGTGAATCGGAACCGGAAAAGTTCCCGCTTCAAGCGTTTCGCCCTCTTTCGGCGCGATTTCGCCGGTCCAGTCGAGCGCGGCAATCACCTCGCCGGTATCCGTGTAATGTTCGCGGAGCCACTCGTTCCATTTCTGCCGGAACAGCTCGGCATAGGGAGAGCCGTATTTTGCGACATCGCCCCAATACCAAAGCGAGACGATCGAGTTCTCATTGTTGATTTCGATCATCGCCACGCCGGGATCGTCGGTGTAGGCGCGGCCGGTATACGGATTGACATGGGTTAGAAGGTCGCGCGCGTATTTTTTCTGCAGTTCGATCATCCGCGGCTCGAAGTTGTCGATTCCCTTCGACTGGTTCTGAAAAGTCGCGGAATTCTCGAATCCGTCGCGTTCATCGAGTCCGCGCGAGACGTGCAGGTTGATATTGACGCTGATCCCGCGCTTTTCGAACTGCGCGATCAGGTAATCGAGCCGTTCGAGCTGATCGGGATCGATTTCGGTCTTCGTCCTCTGATAATTCTTCCCCCAGATATCGCGGCTGTCCATGTGATGGAGGCGGACCACCCGCAGACCGAACCGCGCAAGCGAAGCGGCGAGCCGTTCGGCTTTTTCGTGATCGCAGAAGTTCGCCGAAAAACAGATGTTCGTCCCCATGAACCGGTAGGGCTCGCCGCCTTTCACGAACCGGCCGTCCCGAACCGAAAGGACCGGTCCTTCACCCGCATTGCGCCAGGGACCGTTCCACGTTTGGATATCCGTAATATTTTCGTGGGCTCCCTGCTGAATTTTAAACGGAAAGAGGGGTGCGAAATCCCCTTCCGGAAACGGCCAGTCGGGACGCGGCTCCCCGGCGCGGAGCGGACCGAACCCCGCAAGCAGGAAACAGAAAACAAAAAAGGAACGGGCAAACGGCTTTAACATGAAAAACTCCTCTCGGTACGCGCGGCACACATCCGGAACACGGGCAAAACATCTGCCGAAACGGACAATGTCATTTTATAGGAAGGAGGGCGGATTAACAAGTTCTGCCGGCGGCTGCCGTATGCATAGCGATACTCGTATACAGAAAATACAAATCAGAATCTCCGTGCCAGCCCCGCTGCGGCCAACCCGAGGCGGAAGACTCTTCCGGATCCTGAGACAGACAATCCCGCTGATGCGGTTCCCCGAATCATAAGGCGGACAGACACGGTCCGTTGATCATTTCCGTCACCCGCCGATACCGCCCCGAACCCGTCTTGACGTCTTTTTGAGAAATGCTAATATATGAACAGTTGTTCAGATGTTCAGTTTTTCAGATTCGGAGAAAAGAGAAATGGCCAAGAAAAAGGTTTCCGCCGACGCCCCGGCCTGTGAAATCACATGTCTGCACGAAGACGTGCTGAAACGCGTCGGACACGGCCTGACCGATCCGGAAGTTCTCCGCTGGGTGGCGGCGCTCTTCAAGGTGATGGGAGACCCGAGCCGCCTGAAAATCGTCAACGCGCTTATCCTGTCGGAAATGTGCGTCTGCGATTTGGCGGCTCTCCTGAAAATGACCCCGTCGGCGGTCTCGCACCAGTTGCAGATTCTGCGCCAGAGCGATCTGGTCAAATGGCGGCGCGACGGGAAAATCATCTACTACTCCCTCGACGACGAGCACGTCAGCAACATTTTTTATCAGGGGCTGGTTCACGTCAACGAAAAGCATCACCCGTAACGCAAAACAGAATCGGCGGTTTTCGTCCGCCTTAGTCAGGTTAAACTGATGTGTGAATGTCATCATCAGACCGGATGCTCCCGCGGGGAATGCTGCGCCTGCGAAATGCTCCGTCACCAGTGTCCCGCCGTGTCCGCCGCGAACAGACGCCGCATCTACTTTGAAGGGGAAATCGGCAAACACCGCCGGCAAATCGAAGAGGCGGTCCGCCGGTTCGAACCGGCGGCAAAAGCCGAATGGGAAGACGGCTCTCTCGAACTTGAACTCCCCGAAGAAGATGCCGCGCGGCTCCCGGTTCTTCTCCGCAGCCTGACCGCCTGGCTGAAAGAGAATCTCCCGCAAATCGGGCGGAGCTATGATCCCCCGGCTGAATTGGGGGAAGACGATGACGGCGGTGAGGAAGAGGGAGGAATCTTCGCCCGCTGCCGCATGCAGCTTATAACCGCCGGCATCCTCCTTTTCGCCGCAGCGGTCATCGGCAGGCGGTTTTTCCCATCATCGGCGTATATCGGCCTTTGTATTGCGGCCTATCTGTGCGCCGGCGGCGAGATTGTTTCAGCCGCCGTCAGGCGGCTACTGCACGGCGGATTCCTCGACGAGTGCTTTTTGATGACCGCCGCCTCGTTCGGCGCGCTGGCGATCGGCGAATATCCCGAAGCGGCCGCCGTCATGCTCTTCTATCAGGTCGGCGAAGCGTTTCAGCGCCGAGCGGTTGGCAAGAGCCGCGGAGCCATCGCCGCGATGATGAACCTGCGTCCCGACAGCGCAACGCTTCTGGCAGGGGAAGAAAGGCTCATCGTCGCGCCCGAGGAGGTCGCTGCCGGCGAGCTGATTGCCGTCAGTCCTGGCCAGCGCGTTCCGCTGGACGGCATCGTCGTTTCGGGAAACTCTCTGCTCGACACCTCGGCGCTGACCGGCGAATCGTTCCCACGCGAAGCGGCGGCGGGAACCGAAGTCCTTTCGGGAAGTATCGTTCAATCCGGGCAGATCACACTGAAAGTCACACGCACCAGCGGAGAATCGGCCATCGCGCGCATCCTTGAACTCGTTCAGCACGCGGGCAGCCGCAAAACGCCGACCGAACGGTTCATTACGGCGTTTTCACGCTATTACACACCGGCGGTCGTGATCGGCGCGCTCCTTCTAGGGGTTCTCCCGCCTCTCCTGACCGGCGGGGCCTGGTCCGGCTGGATTCACCGTGCGCTCGTCTTTCTGGTCGTTTCGTGCCCCTGCGCCCTGGTCATTTCGGTTCCGCTGAGCTATTTCGGGGGAATCGGCGCCGCCTCG
>ONWH01000156.1 GCA_900321495.1 uncultured Planctomycetota bacterium | reverse complement strand
GCCGGCGTGATTCCGGTCAGGTGGAGGAGATCGGCTCCGTCGAGAACCGCGGGCCAGTCGATCGCGTCAGGGGGAGCGAGCGCCAGCGCCGAGTCGGTGCGGTCGTAGACGACGCGTCCGGCACGCTGGCCGGCGCCCGATTCGACGAAATAGAGCCCCATCCTGCCGGGGAGACGGACGATTCCGCTCGTATCGACTCCGAAGCCGCGCAGGGAGGCGACGGCGGCATCGCCCAGCGCGTTGTCGGGAAAGACGGTGACGAACGAGGCGTCTTCACCGAAAAGGGAGAGGGAGACCGCGACGTTCGACTCGCTTCCGCCGAACGTCGCTTCAAGGGACGGGGATTGAAAGAAACGCTCGGCTCCGGGGGATTTGAGACGGAGCATCGTCTCGCCGAATGTTACGATGCGCATAAAAACTCCTTCGTCGGCAAATGCCTGCTTGGTTTCGCCTATTATATCAGGGTTTTCACCGAAACGCAAAACGGCGCAGAGCCCCCCCGCCGGGGGAGGGGAGCGAAGGCGGGCGCGCTTGATGCTCCCGGGCGGATGGTGTATAATCGGCGGAACTCCCGGTTTCGCGGAGAGTCTGTCTGCCGGGGCGGCGTCGGCATCGGTTCCGAGGCCGGCTTTCCCGGCGTTAAGTTTCGTCTGAACCTGGTCCGGCGCATCATGAAAAAGAACGAAAGCCCGTTTCGGTTCCCGACCGTCCGCTATGTGAAGCGGCTGCGGATGTCGATCGAGCTGCCCGGTCGCGCCGAGACGGAACGGAATGTCCCCGAACTTCCCCGGGGGTTCGTCTGGCTTCCGTGGCATCCCTGCCTGACCGATACACACGGTGAGGTCAAGTTTCAGGCGTTTCACCGTTCGTTCGACGCCGATGTCTTTCCGACGTTCCGCTCGCGTCAGGCGTGTATCGCGCTGATGCGCTCGATCGCCGGACACAGCGGGTTCGTTCCCCAGGCGACCTGGATGATCGCCTGCAGGTCGGCCGATTCGGCGCTGCCGATCCCGGTCAACCCGCGCAACGAGTACGAACTCCGTTCGCGCAAGCCCGAGACGGAACATCTGGACTACGTCGCGACGATCCAGGGGATCCGTACTTCTCCCGGGGTCGCCGCGATTCAGAACGTCGCGGTCCGTCCCGAGTTCCGCGGGCGGGGGCTCGGACGCGCCCTTCTGATGAAGGCGCTCGACGGGTTCCGCACGGCGGGGATCGGCAGAGTGACCTTAGAGGCGACCAGCGGGAATACCGCGGCGATCCGCCTTTACGAGACGAGCGGGTTCCGGCTGTATCAGACGCTCTACAAGGAAGTTTACGTTTCCTAACCTTCAAACACCACCCGTATGACAGAACAGCAAAAAACGCGTATTCTTGACAACGGCCTTGTCCTTCTGACCGAGTCGATTCCCGAAAGCGAGGCGGCGTCCTATGTCCTGCGCGTTCCGTTCGGCACGGTTGACGACCCTGCGGACCGCCAGGGGCTGGCGGGGATGATCGTCGAGATGATCGTCCGCGGAGCGGGAGAGTATAACAATCAGCAGCTCGTCTACGCGTTTGAGAACTTCGGGATTGACGCTTCCGAATCGGTTTATCAGACGCACTCTTCGTTCGGCGCGGCAATGCTTGCCGACAGGCTGAACGATTCCCTCGCGCTTACGGCGGATATTCTTTTCCGCCCGTGGTTTCCGGAAGAGGAGCTCGAACCGGCGCGTCAGGTCCTGGCGCAGGAACTCGCCGGACTCGAAGACGAACCTTCCCGGCTCCTTCTGCTCCGCCTCGGAAAGAACTTCTTTCCCGCCCCGTGGGGACGACCCTCGTACGGGAATGCCGAAGGACTGGCGGCGATCACGCTTGACGATATCGTCGGTGCGTATAAGGCAGGCTATACGCCAAACGGCGCCCTGCTGAGCGTGGCGGGGAAGATCGACCACGACGCGGTTGCCGAGACCGCCGAGAGGCTTTTCGGCGGCTGGACGGGGCCGGAGCGCGTTCTGCCGGCCGAAACGCCTCCGACGGCGCTCAAAGAGCATATCCCGTTTGAGTCGGCTCAGACGCATATCGGGCTGGCGTGGCCGAGCCCGACGGTTGACCATGAGGATTTCCTGCCGATGCGGTGCGCTCTGGGCGCGCTGAGCGGGGGGATGAGCTGCCGGCTCTTCGACGAGGTGCGCGAAAAACGGGGGCTTTGCTATTCGGTCAGCGCGTCATATACCGGGGACAGATACCACGGCGGAGTGATGTGTTACTGCGGGTCTGGCAACGAGACCGCGCAGGAGGCGCTCGATGTGATCGTTCAGCAGCTGGGTCGCCTTTCGCGCGAAGGGATCACCCAGACAGAACTCGACCGGTGCAAGATCCGCCTGAAATCGAATCTGGTGATGTCGCAGGAATCGACCGCGGTACACGCCGGGCAGATGGCCGCCGACTACGAGTATTTCGGCCGGGTCCGCACGATGGACGAGATTTTAGGCCGGGTTGACGCGCTCCGGCTTGAGACGGTGAATGAGAAGATCGCCGAGAGGCCGATCGGGCCGCTCCGGCTGGTGACGCTCGGGCCGAAGGAGCTTGAAATCGACCCGGCGCTTTTGGGATGACCTGTTTGATTCTCCGTCATGAAGACCGGCCCGCGCGCGGTCAGAACGCGCCGGTCAGCCGCGCGAAGATCGCCGCGTCGAGCGCCAGACCGAGCGCGGCGTGCTGAACCCAGCCCGGCAGGAGCGATTTGGCGCGGAGCGCCAGGCATCCCCAGAAGATCGAACCGCCCAAACAGCCGAGCGTTTCGCCCAGGGGATGGCCGATATGCAACAGCGTGGCGGCGAGCGCCTGAACGAGGATCGCCGCGAAGAGTCCGAATTTCGGTTCAAGCCCTTTCAGAAGGAAGCCGCGGAACATAAACTCCCAGCCGACATAGTAAGTGAACGCGTAGATGATCAGGTGGAGCCGGAAGAGAGACGCCGGCACACGGGATGCCAGGGGGTTGAACGGGTAGACCAGCGCGTAATTGGCACCGGTTCCCCAATAGCCCAGCGCAAGCATCACCGGTGTGAAGATCAGAACCGACTGGATTGTATAGCGGTTCCCGAACCGCAGACCGTAGTCGGCAAGCTTTTCACGGAATCCCCATTTGACGATCGCCATCGGAATCAGCCCCATCAAGACGAGCGCGGCGAAACATTTCAATTCCCCGGTCAGAAAGAGGGAAAGAGGAATCGGCTTTTCGGCGGCAAGGAGTCCGGCGCCGCGGCTGACCGCCTGTGTATAGGAAGAAATCTCGATCTGACCGACCGCCGCCGGTGTTCCGGAAGGGAGAGGAAGGGAAGGGGTGTATTTCCAAAGAGTGAGCGCCAGCGCGGCGTAAAGGAGGATCACCGTCGTTTTGAGCTCCTCCTTGCCAAAGAAACGTAAAACGTCGGCCGGACCCAGCGGCTTTTCCGCCCGGTCGGAGTTGGCGTTATTCGATGAATGCTCGTTCATGGGGCGCTCTTTTCGGTTCGGGGGAGACTGCGGGGGCGCGCAAAGGACGCCCCCATAAAAAACGGATCGGCGCCGAAAACGCCGATCCGCCGATTGAACGCGCGGCCGCACGTCACGTTTCGACCGGCGCGGGGCGGTTTTCACCCCGCGCCTCGCGGCGGCGCTGAGGTTTGACGCGGCTCAGTTGGTCTTGATCTTCGACAGCTCGGTGTAGTATTCGAAGCGCTTGTGGATGTCTTCCTGAGCTTTTGCCTCGAAGGTGGCGGCGGCTTCGGGATTGATCCGCTTGAGCTGCTTGAACCGGTTCTGCTTCGCTTCGAAGTCTTTCAGAAGCCCTTCCGGCGCCTTGCTGGCCAGGACGAACGGCTTTTCGAGACGCGGGTCATACGACCAGAGCGGCCAGTAACCGCACTTGACGGCTTCTTTCTGGAGCTCCATGCCGGCTTTCATGTCGATCCCCTGCGCGATGCAGTGCGAATACGCAATGATCAGCGACGGACCGTGATACGATTCGGCGGCGATGAGGGTCTTGATCGCGTGGAGCGGGTTGGCGCCGAGCGAGATCTGACCGACGAACGCGGTGCCGTAGGAGACCGCCATCATGCCGAGGTCTTTCTTGCCCATCGGTTTTCCGCCGGCGGCGAACTTGGCAACCGCGCCGAGCGGGGTCGCTTTCGAGGCCTGGCCGCCGGTGTTCGAGTAAACCTCGGTGTCGAGAACCAGGATGTTCACATCGCGGTTCGAGGCGACCACATGATCGAGCCCGCCGTAACCGATGTCATAGGCCCAGCCGTCGCCGCCGATGATCCAGTTGCTGCGGCGGATCATGTATTCGGCGGAAGCCGCCAGGAGTTTCGCCTTTTCGCAGCCGCAGTCGCATCCTTCGGCCTTCGCCTTGACTTCGGCAACCCACTTGCGCTGCTGGGCGATCTCTTCTTCGGTTTCCTGCTTATTGTTGAGGATATTCTCGACCAGTTCAGCGCCGAGCTTGTCTTTGGCGCCTTCGAGGATTTCCTTGACGAACTGCTTCTGCTGGTCGACACCCAGGCGCATTCCCATGCCGAATTCGGCGGCGTCCTCGAAGAGGGAGTTCGACCAGCAGGGGCCGCAGCCGTCGGCATTGACGGTGTACGGGGTGCTCGGGAGGTTCCCGCCGTAGATCGACGAGCAGCCGGTGGCGTTGGCGATCATCATGCGGTCGCCGAAGAGCTGGGTGATGAGTTTGACATAGGGCGTTTCGCCGCAGCCGGCGCAGGCGCCGGAGAATTCAAAGAGGGGCAGCAGCAGCTGCGAGCCTTTGATCGTCCCGGCCTTGGCCTGGGTACGGTCGAAGTCCGGAATCGTGAGGAAGTATTCCCAGTTTGCCTTTTCGGCCTGGAGGTTGGCGATTTTGTCCTGCAGATTGATCGCCTTTTTCCCCTCTTCGGCCTTGTTCTTCGCCGGGCAGACGTAAACGCACATGCCGCAGCCGGTGCAGTCCTCCGGAGCGACCTGGATCGTGGCGAGCTTCCCTTTGAATTCGGCTTTCGCTTCGGCCGACTTGAAAGTGGCCGGGGCGTCTTTGACGGCGTCGGCGTCAAAGACCTTCATACGGATGGCGGCGTGCGGGCAGACGAGCGAGCACTGGCCGCACTGGATGCAGACGTCTTTGTCCCAGATCGGGATATCAATGGCGACGCTCCGCTTCTCGTACTGGGTGGTGCCGGTCGGGAAGGTGCCGTCGACAGCATCGTTGAACGCGCTGACCGGGAGGGCGTTTCCGCGGGCGGACATGATTTCGGCAAGGGTCTTCTTGACGAATTCCGGAGCCGAGGGGTCGATTCCGTCGATGCGGTGGAACTTCGAGGTGACCGCGGCGGGAACCTTGACTTCCTGAAGAGCCGGCAGAGCCGAGTCGACCGCGGCGTAGTTCTTCTGAACGACGTCTTCACCCTTCTTGCTGTAGGCCTTCTTGATACCGTCCTTGATCCGCTGGATCGCTTCGTCCGGTTCCATGAAGTTGGCGAGCTTGAAGAAGCAGGTTTCCATGACGGTGTTGATGCGCCCGCCCATGCCGGCCGCCTTGGCGACCTTGACCGCGTCGATGACGTAGAACTTGAGTTTCTTTTCGATGATTTCCTGCTGCAGCTCGATCGGGAGGTAGTCCCAGATTTCATCGGCGCTGTAGGGGGCGTTCAGAAGGAAGGTGCCTCCCTCGACGATGTTCGCCAGAAGGTCGACGCGTTCGGTGAAGACGAACTGATGGCAGGCGACGAAGTTCGCCTGATGGATCAGGTAGGAGCCTTTGATCGGGCGGGGCGAGAGACGCAGGTGCGAGATGGTGACCGAGCCGGATTTCTTCGAGTCGTATTCGAAGTAGCCCTGGCAGTAGTTCGGGGTGTATTCGCCGACGATCTTCGAGGTTTCCTTGTTGGCGCCGACGGTGCCGTCGCTCCCAAGACCGTAGAACATG
>ONWH01000126.1 GCA_900321495.1 uncultured Planctomycetota bacterium | reverse complement strand
ATGATGCCGATCTTTTCGGGATCGACGCCGTATTCGGCGGCATGGGCGCGGACCCAGGCGATCGCCCGCTGGGCGTCGGAAAGGGGAACTTCCTTATTCCCTTTCGGGAGACGGTATTCGAGGACGAATCCGGCGATTCCGTTCCGGTTGAGCCACTGGGCGATTCCGAACCCTTCCGGCTCAATGCAGCGCATCGCGTACCCGCCGCCGGGACAGATGACCAGCGCCGGTCTCGGCGCGTCGGAAGGGGCGTCGGGCGTACGCACATAGAGGCGCACCGGCTGGTCGGCCGCGCCGTCCCAGATGTCGCTGACCGTCTCCTCCTTCGCCGCCAGGAACGGGACGGCAAGGAGAAGGAGCAGCGCGAACAGGATCGATTTCGGTTTCATGGGCTCTTCCGCTTCTGAATCGTCGAAAGACGGGCGGTTTCCCGCCCGTCCCGGTTGTGGGGTGAGAGCCGGAACGGAGACCGCCCGGCCTGCCGGAAACACCGGTTCCGGTTATTTACAGCAGCAGCAACACTGGTTTTCCGGCTTCTTGTAGTCGCCGATATCGGGGGTCGACGGGTGCGAATCGGGACCGAAGTAACGCAGGCCGACGAGCGGCTCGTTCCCGGTGTTGACGATTTCGACGCCGTTTTTCGCCGCGTCGGCGGTGATGAAGATTTCATCGTCCGGCTCTTCGCCGAAATGGATCATATTGGGTGATTCGATGGCGAGTTTCCCCATCGTCCCGCGCCCCTGGGTGGTGATCCAGCAGCTGGCGGCGGTATCGGTCAGTTTGCAGCGCGCACCCGGCATGACCGTCAGCTCCTTGGCGGAGATCCGCTGTTTGCCGTCGATCTTCCCGTAGACGATCCACTTGTCGACGTAGCCGGCCTCGAAATCGGACGCGGCCTTGTCGACGATCGGTTCCAGGTAGTTGTGGTCCTTGAAATACGGGTCAACGTTCTTTTCCCAGTCGAGCTGTTCGACGATGAAGTCGAGATCGTTCTTCTTGTCGTCCGGCACGTTCTTGACGAGCAGGTCCCACGAGATGGCGTCCTTGTCGGTCAGGGACTGGAACATTCCGAAGACGTCGCTTCCCCACTGCGGCTCGTAGGTGCAGACCGAACCGGGCGCGTGGAGAACGCCGGCGGGAACGACCCAGCCGGTGCCCGGCTTGAGCCGGTACGCCTTCGACAGGTCGAGGATGCCGTTATCCCCCTTGTTCCAGTCCTCGAGGCATTTGCGGACCTGGGCCTTGGTCGTGCCCGGCTCGAGCCCCATGAACGTGTAGTCGAACCGGTTTTCGGCGGCGTTGAGCTGCGGCGGATAGTAATACGCTTCGGGCTTGCCGTCCTGGCCGGTCAGGTTGGCGTCCTTGTCCATCTGGTGCATGTGATGCGGCAGGGGGCCCAGGTTGTCGAAGAACTTCGAGAAGACGGGCCAGCGGTGATACTGATTCCACATCGCCTCGCCGACGATGCTCCCTTTTCCTTCTTCGACGGCGTCGCGCAGGAGGAACCGCTTTCCGTTGAACCGGATATAGCTGAGCCCTTCGTCGTCGGCGCGGCCGGCGTTTTCGGCCTCGGTCGTACTTCCGAACCAGCGTTCGTCAATACCGCCGCGGTCCAGACCGAGCGCGTACCAGTCGGTCGGGGCGAGCTTGATCCGGCGGCCCGGCTTGCAGAAGACGCGGGGAACCCAGTTCGGGGTCAGGCGCAGAATCCCTTCACCCGCTTCCATGGCCGCGGCCAGGATCGAAGCGACTTCGTCACGTTTGACTTTTACAGATTGACAGCATCGAGCCATTTTCATACCTCCATTTTTTGAGCGAAGCGTTAAAAGAACGGACATCCCCTTCATTATCCATCTTTTCAGGGAAGAAAACAAGCTTTCCGGCGGGGGGAAAGAAAAATATTACCCGGGACCACCGAGCACCCGAAGTCCGATTCAGCAGAGCGACCAACGGGAGCGAACGGCTAGCTGATTGGCCGGGGGAAAACCGCCCGCCGCGGCTCGCGGCCGGATTGACAGCGGCGCCGGAATCTCCCATAATCTTTCGGGGAAGGGCGGGCACGCCGAACGACCGTAACGACATATTTCCATGCAACTGAACTTGATCGCCACCTCGGTGATGGGCCTGGAAGCGCTCACCGCCCGGGAACTGAAAGGACTGGGACTCGACCCGCGCAACTCGGACTCGCTTGCCGGACGGACCCGGTTCGCCGGTTCCGAACGGGACATGGTCCGGGCGAATCTGCATCTGCGGACCGCCGGCAAGATTCTGATCGAGCTGGCCGGGTTCGGGCTGGGGAGCGATTTTGAGGTTCTCTTCGGCGCGGTCGACTCGGTTCCGTGGGAAGAGTGGATGCCGCGCGACGCCGCGGTGACAGTCGAGGCGCGGTCGGTCCATTCGACGATCACCAGCGT
>ONWH01000125.1 GCA_900321495.1 uncultured Planctomycetota bacterium | reverse complement strand
GTCCGTTCCGAGGCGTATATCTGGGTAAACGGGAAAAAAGCCGCTTATGTGAACAACTGTTGCGCAACGGAAAAGTTTAACATTACTCCTTTCGTTCAGCCGGGAAAAGACGCGGAGATTGTCGCTCAGGTGCGGAACGACACCCCTTCGCGAAAAGGGCTTCTGTCGGTGACTCACGCATTCGGCGGATTCTATCGGAGCATCGAACTGGAAGCGACGCCGACTGTTTATCTCGATGATGTCTGGGCGCGGGGTGAAATCGACGGACCTGCGGCGGAAGTTCATATCACCGCCGCTTCCTCTGATCCGGGACATCCCGAATTCCGCGGAACAATCCGCGTTACGTTCCGGGATTCGGACGGGACTCCGGTTTGCGAGAGCGAGAGGGCGATCGAAAGAACGGGCGAATATATCTTTCACGAGCTGATCCCGAACGGTCGCCTCTGGTCACCGGAAGAGCCTAATCTCTATCTCGCTGACGTCGTTCTTTACGATGACAGCGGCAACGCAGTTCACGGATGGACCGAGCGTTTCGGAATACGGAAACTGGAGGTTCGGGGAAAACAGTTCTTTCTCAACGGGACCCCCTATTTCTTCCGCGGACTGGGTGACCACCATTACGATCCGATGACTCTGACCGAAGGACCTGACCGCGATCGTTTCATTCAGCATCTCCGGCTCTATAAGGAGGCGGGGTTCAATTACGCCCGGCATCACACACATACACCGCTGCCGGAATATTTCGAGGCCGCCGACGAAGTCGGTTTTCTGCTCCAGCCTGAACTGCCGTATTATCACGACACAACCTGCGAGGGATTCGAATTCGACCCGATGCGCGATCTGCGGGAACTGCACCGGAATTACAGGAGATATACATCGTTTGCGACATATTGCTGCGGCAACGAAGGCTGGCTTGGAAGTCCGATTGACGAGATCCTTTATACGTGGGCAAAAACTCATGACCCGGACCGTCTGTTCATTCACCAGGACGGAGGACGTAACATCGCAGGCGTGAACTCCGATTTCCTGACCGGAGACGATAAAGAGCCCGGATTCACCTCAGCGCTGATCCGGCCATGGCCGGCGGGAAAGTTCGACCATCTGAACGCCCCCTTCGTCGCCCATGAGTATTTAAATCTCGCGATAAAAATGGATCCGCGCCTGGAGGACCGGTTTACGGGTGTCCGTCTTTCACCTGTTCATGCCGATATCTTTCGAGATCTTCTCGCTGAATGCGGTCTGAACGAAGAGTGGGGCGGCGCAACGCTCCGAGCGGCGGCAAAACTTCAGGCCTATTACCAAAAACAGGGAATCGAATCCGCCCGGCTCGATCCGGAATGCGACGGGTATGACTTCTGGTCGATTACAGACGTTTCCATTCCTTCCGGTCCCGGGAATGCCGTGGCCGCCCAAGGATACCTGAATGCCTTCTGGGAACCGCGTCCCGACGGTTTCCCGCCGCACGAGTTCCGTCTCTTCAACGGACCGACGGCTCTGTTGGCCGTCTTTGACCGGGAACCGCCGATCTTTACTTCCGGCGAAGAAACGGACATTTCTTTCAGCCTCTCGCATTACAGCGCCTCGCCAATCCCTGCGGGCAGTCTCTCCTGGACTTTGAACGATGCCGACGGCGTTCTGCTGAACGGCTCTCTGCCGCTGTCCGCTTTCGAACCGGGAACCGCCGGCAAAATCGCCGAGCGGAAAATCGTTCTGCCGCCGGTCGACCGGCCTCGGAAACTGACTCTCCGAATCGCGTTGGACGGCACCGATGTTTCGAATTCCTACGAGTGCTGGCTCTTCCCGAAACGCGAAAAGAAATCTCTGGCCCGTTTCGTAATTTCCGATTCCGTTGTGAACCATTTCAAAGATTTCTACAATGATGTCCGCCTTTACGGCGACCCGTCGATGACGCCCGGCGATATTCTCATCGCCCGGCCCGACGACCCTGCCGCCGCCGAAGCTCGGAAAGACGGGCGATCCGTATTTCTGATCGCCTACGCGCCGCCCGAGCCGGATGTCAGCCTCGGCTGGTGGGCACTCGGAACCCAGGTCGGTACCGCTTTCGCCGACTCTCACGCATGGGGCGATTTCCCGCTTGACCCGTGGATGAACCCCCTCTGGTTCCGGATGATCCGTAAAGGAGCCTATGATCTGCGGCAGGGGGTACCGATCCCCGGTCTGAAACCGCTGGCTGTCGGAGAAGGACGTGACAGCTATTACCTGTATCTCGGAGAATCATCTGAAGGCGGACGGCACATCTTGGCAAGTTACGCTCTCGATCTCTTTAAGGGGACACCCGAGGCACTCTGTCTGCTCGACACCCTTTTGGATTATCTTGCGAACATGAGTAAAGGAGAGTAATTGCTGTCAATAGTCCGTTACCCGGACCAAACTTGCCCAAGTCCGCGATGTCGATCCTGCCTCTATTCGTTTTATCGTCAATGAGGGGGCTCTCGGAGGGAAACCCAAGGTTGAGAAGATTGACCGACGATCAACGTTACACAGAGTACGATTCAGATATCGGCTTGAGAGAAGTTTCAGACTGAACTCAAAACACGCCCGAAGGGAGTCGAACCCCCAACCCTCGGTTCCGAAGACCGATGCTCTATCCAATTGAGCTACGGGCGCATGGTACGGACCGTACCGCTGTCAGGCAGCGTGAAAACAACCGCTCCGACCCGGGTATTATACCAGTAAACGGCGCGGTCGCAAGGGGAAAAGGATGAGAGCCGCGGTTTCCGCTGCTTCTTCCTCCTGTTCAGGAAACGCGTTTCAACACAAAATCTGCATAGACGGCGGCGGCGTCGATATCGGTGTACGCATAGAGCATGCGCGTTCCGACAGCGTCTTCGATTTCGTTGAAAACGGGTCGGCCGTGATTGAAGATGAAGTCAATCCCCGCCAGACCGAAACCGAACCGGTCGGTAATCCGACGGACCTGACGTGTCACTTCCGGCGGAATCGGATCACACCGTTCGACGGTTCCCCCGAGACAGAAATTGCTCCGAAAGCCGGTTTCGGAACGACGAAGCATCGCAATAAGTATCTCGCTGCCCAATACATAGACACGCAGGTCTTTCCCCAAATCGGACGCCGGTTCCTGGAGGAGCGCCGTCGGTTGGCCGATCGTCGAAAACGCCTCTTTCAGTTCGTATTGGTCATGTATCCAAAAGACCTCGGTTCCGCCGTGTCCGCCGCGCGACTTTAAGACAGCGGGAAACGGGCCGGAAACCGCATCAAGCTCTTCGGCTGTCACAAGGCGGTTTGGCATGGAACGGATTCCCGCTTCTTCCAGCTCGCGGTATGTCAGGTACTTGTCGTTGCAGATCCGGGTGATTTCGGCATTGTTCCAAAGCCGGACACCCCGCTCTTCGAGCCGCGCGGCGATCCCGGCGTCGGCACTTCGATTTACGGCGATATCAGGCAGATCACACGGCAAATCATCCGCTGTATCGGCGACGACCAGCCGCGCATCGGTACCCCGCTCACTAAATGCGCTGACGAGTCTTGCGGCGAACCATCGGTTCGCCGCAAGACGCACATTGTTGTAAAGTACCCAGACATTCATCACAGTTTAATTTGAATCGGGTTTGCCGCGCCGCGTCTCGGCCAGAACATGGTCTGCGAGCATCTCTTCGAACGAGATACCCAAAGCGTTATCAAGGTTCACAAAATGCGCGTTCGAGTTTACCTCGCAGACAATCGGCATCTCCCCCTCACCGTAGATCAGATCAACTCCGGCGAAATCGAGGTTCAGTGCCCGCACAGCGGCGAGCGCCGTCTCGCAAAAGACGCGCGGCGGCTTGATCGGCTCCATTCGGCCGCCGGCGGTAACATTCGAACGGAAATCGCCCGGAGCGCCGAACCGCGCGGCGGCGGCAACGACCTGACCGCCGAGGGTCTGGATCCGCACATCCCGCCCGAAGCTGGTTCCGACATACTCCTGAAAAAGCCAGGCGGTCTGGGGCCGTTCGGCGAGAAAACGTCGCATCTGTTCGGGAGTCTGTGCCAGATGAACCTGCGCACCGAACGAACCGGTCCGCTCTTTCATGATCAGGGGCAGCTTCAGCTGTTCGGCGACCGTCTCTAAAAAGACATCGTTGCGGTAGGGGCCGGTTTCGAATTTCAATGGCGCGGAAATCGTTTTCGGATGGGAGACCCCGTGCTTTTCGAGAACCGCGGCTGTTCGCGCCTTGTCGTCGCAGTCCTCAATGGCACAGGCGGAGTTGAAAAGGCGGAGTCCCGCGTTTTCAAGACGGCGGGCCAGCGGGATATCCTTGTCCCAGAAGAGGACAAAATCGGGCGGGTTGAAAATCGGGGTTCCGGAGGGGAAAAGGAGTTCAGCGTTTGTTTTCCGGAGAAGACGGACACCACGCAAGGAAAACGCCCGGATCAGCCGGGCGTAGATTTCCTCAAATTTCGCACTGCGGAGAAAGGCGTTGACGACGAGCCAGCCTGTCATTGGTACTGTTCCGGCACTATTTCGCTGCGCGGGCGTCGCAGACCGCATTCCACGACTCCTTAATTTTCGGATCAACCGAACTGGCCAGCTGAACCATATAGATCCGCGCTTCACCCGTCTTGATATTCGCGCGGCCTTCGGTACCGAGCGCTCCGCCGTGCCATATCCATTCGCCGTCGGTCCACATCCCCACCGAATAGGGATTGTCGGTTCCGTCGGGGGTCTGTTTGGTCGCCATCGTCCGAACCGCTTCTTCGGAAAGAATCCGCTTGCCACAGTACTGGCCTTTGCCGGCAATCATCTGGTAGAACTTGATTATGTCGCGCGGGGTCGAAAAGAGCCCGCCGCCCCCTTCGGCAAACCGGTGCTGCCGGTCGGTAAACGGATAGCGGAGCTCGGCGATGGTTTCGGGAATACAGCGGCCGTCAAGAACCTTGTACGGTGTCACCAGACGTTTGTTCTGATCTTCGGTGAGCCAGAATGAGGTGTCGTACATCTTCAGTGGGTCGAAAATCCGCTTCTGGAGGAACTCTTCGAACGGAAATCCGGTCACGGCTTCAATGATCGCCGCGCCGACGTCGATACCCAGGTTGCTGTAACTGAACTGCGTGCCGGGATCAGCGAAAAGAGGAACGTCGACCATCGAGGTGGCTAACGCGCGTGCGGGAAAAACATCAATGCCGTAACGGTCCATCGTCGGCGTGATGAAACGCAGACCGCCCATATGGCACATCACCTGACGGACCGTCTGCTTTGTTTTCGGGGGACGGAGGGTGACGATGCCGTTTTCGCCCGGTTCCGCGACGCGGATATTCGCGAATTCGGGCAGATAGGTCTCGACCGGAGCGTCAAGATCGACCAGACCTTCGTCAACGAGGATCATAAGCCCCGCGCCAACGATTCCTTTGGTCATCGAGGCGATCCAAAAGACACTGTCCATTGTCATCGGTTCGGCGCTTTCGATGTTCGACCAGCCGACCGATTCGACCGTCAGATGACCGTCCTTATCGGCGGTCACCGAAATCAGACCGGGAAAGAGCCCCTGATCGACGAAAGGCTGAACGGCGGCGGAAATTGAATCTTGGGCGCGAACCAGGGCGGCCCCGCAAAGGAGGCAAATCAAGGCGGCGGTACAAATCAATCGGCGTAGGATCATGGCAAAGGCTCCTGATATGATGGAAAACGTCTTTGTATATCTGTTATCTGCGTTTTTTGCGGTCTTTCTGTTTTTCGGCGGCGCGTTTGCGCTTTTCGAGTTCCGCCTTGGCGAGCTTTTGCTGTTCTTTCGTCTTTTCGAGAATCTCCTGCCACATGGCGCGCCAGCCTTTCTTCTGCGGTTCGGCTTCGGAAACGGTGCGGCGGTTGCGGCGGGCGTTGTGCGGCTTGCCCGGCTTTTCGGCATCGGGAACAGGCGCCGGCGTCACGTCAATGACGGCGGCCCCGTCATCGGTTACGATTTCCTGATCCCGTTTCGGGAGGAACCGGCGTTCCAAAATCCCCCAAAGCGCGCTGGTGATGAAATAAATGCAGAGTCCGCACGGAACCTTAAAGAACATGAAGCCCATCATGACCATCATGACCTTCATCATGAACCGCATCATCTTCTGCTGCTGAACCTCTTCGGGAGTTCGTCCGGAAACGGGTGGCATAAGGAACGCCTGCTGAACCAAAAAGAGAGTAACGGTCAGAAGCGGAAGAAAGTTCAGGTAGGGACCGAGAGAAAATATCCCCATCCCCAGGTTGAACGAGGTCCAGCCGTGCGAGTTCCAGAACTCGCTCCAGTTCAGAAGCATATCGGGAGCCGCCAGATTCGAGCACCAACGGACCTTTTCACTGATCAGCGGAGCGCCGTACAGGTTCACATCCAGATTCAGCACCTTGTAAAGTCCGCAAAAGACCGGGATCTGGAGAAACATCGGCAGACAGCTGCCGAACGGATTGACTTTGTTCTTTTTCCAGAGCTCGCGCTGCGCTTTCATGAGCGCGGCGGCATCGTCTTTGTATTTCGCCTGCAGCGCGCTGACCTGAGGCTGAAGCTTCTGCATGCGGAGTGAACTGGCCACCATTTTGATACTGACCGGAAACATGCAAAGGCGCACCAGAACCGTCAGAAGGATGATCGCCAGACCGTAGTTGAAGACCATATAGTTACGGAAGAATTCCAGGATCCAGGCGAGGGGTTTTGAGACGAACCAGAACCACCCGTAGACGAGCGTCTCGCCCAATCCGTATGATTTCAGGTCGGCGGGTCGTTTCGGTCCGATGAAAACAGTATAGCTTTCCGAAACCGCGTCACCGGGCTGACCGGCGGGCGCGAGCTCTTTTTCACCGCTTTTGAGACGGAATGAGGTATTTGTAAACGTCTCTTTCCCGGCAAGGCGTGCGCCGACACGCAGCGGAAGATATTCCAGAAGGGACGTGTCGCCGTCCCTCGCGTCGGGAATCATCGTCGCTTCGAAATACTGGGAATCGACGCCGATGAAGTTAATCGAAACCGGATCGCTCGGCCGGCTGTTTTCGCTCTTTTCAAGCGCGATATCGGTGCAGCGAAAGACACGAAAATTGTTTCCGCCCAGTTTCAGGACAATGTCGTGCAGACCGTAGGTCCCCCAGCCCGGCCCGGTCTTGCGTCCCATCGAGTACCAGAGCCCTTCGACCGGAAGTGAGGTAGGACCGTCCAGAAAGTAGGAAACCGTATGCTTTTCGGTGTCCAGGTTCCGCAGCTGTACCGTCAGGTTCAGACCATAATCCCGGCTCCCCTGCTTTTTCCTGTTATTGTCAGCCGATTCCAAAGCGCTGAGACGGTAGATTTTCCGCGCTTCCAGACGATGAGCGGGAAGGATTTTCCGAAACACGGCGGTCGACTCGTTTGACTCGCCTGCCACATACTCCCAGTCCCCGCCGCGCATCCCCGCCTCGGCAGACGGAGCCAGTGTACCGTCCTCCCCCAGCGTGTAGAAGGGGAGCTCTTGATCGAGGGCGGAATTCCGGCCGACGGTCGTTTTGCGGTCTCCCTCGTGATAAACGGGCCACGCCAGAGTTTCACTGTCGTAGGCGGCCAGAGTCATCAGAAACGAGTTTGCGTCGGTATTCGGACGGCGATGAAACTCCTTTTCGCTGCTGATGTCATAGGCATCGTTGGAGATGTCGCGGCTGACCCCCTGAAGACCGACCATATTCACATAATCGCCGTAGTTGGCGATCACGCCCATCGGACGAATCACCTGAAGAGGCGCTTCACTGAGGGAAACCATGACCGGCTCGGGTTCCGGCGTGTTCTCCCCGGCGGCGGAAAGCGCTTCGGCTTTCAGAACACCGAGTTTGATATGCTCGTCCGGTTTTGTTTTCAGGAGAGCACCGCGCAGATCCTCAAACGAGGCAATCTCAACAACCCCGCCGGCCGACTCGGTTTCGGAAAGATCGGCCGAAACGATGCGGTCGCCCGGTTTCAGGCCCGCGTCAGCTGCGGGAGTTCCCGAACCGACTGCCTGAATCCCGAGTCCCGGAAGCCCCGAAGCGATCTCTTCGGCGGCAACCGTCTCATCGACGATGATCTGCCCGAGATAGCCGGAACTGTCGGCACAGTCGCGGAATCCCTTTTCGTTCATCTCAACACGGGTCACCGCGGCGCCGCGATTAGAGATGGTCACAAGCATCCGGTACGGGCTGTCCGGTTCCAGATTCCCCAGAGTGACGAATTGAGGCGGAATTTCCTTCTGCGCACGCTCCTTCAGATCGGCCGGGAGCGCCCCGGCGATTTCAGCCAGTGCGCTTTTCTCCATCGGCTGAACCTGAACCGCTTCCGGCTGATTATCCTCAACGGCAGGTGCGGGTTCCTTCTTTTTGGCAAGAAGATTGATCGCAAGCCACGCCACACAAAACATCAGAACGATGTTGAAACAGCCGCCGCCCCCCTGCCGGCTCTCGCCGGACGAGGACGCGCCCCCGCGGGGGATTGAGGGAGGAGAAGTATATTGGGGGATTTTTGGTAATGCCATAGATAACTTTCAAAGGGGAGAAATGCCGGCGTCATGCCGGAGTGAAAACTGCGGGTCGGCAGGCGAGGAATCGGCAGACTCCGACCGTCCTGTCGGGATCTTTTCAGCGCCCCTGCTTTAACCGTTCGCCGAGAAAATTGTCGAGTTCCGGGATATCGACGATCTTCCGGAACGTGGTTTCAAGGTCGTAGGGAACACGGCGGAACTCAAGAAGTTCGCCGTCGTGCAGAAGGACGTAACAGGCACGCGGGTCATGATCACGCGGCTGGCCGACCGAACCGACATTGACCATCAGCTTATCCGGACCGATCTTATACCGATAGTCCGGAAGCTGGTCGAGAGAAAGAAAATCGTAGGGGAAAACCGAGTTGGACGCGTCTTCGCAGGTAAAGACGCCCGGAACATGGGTATGTCCCATAAAACAGCAGTGCGGAACCAGACCGAATAATTTTTCCATTTTGCTGTCGCGCACGTCTTCTTTAAAGACATATTCGCAGGTCGGATTTTTCGGCGACCCGTGAACAAACAAGAAATCCCCTTCCCGATGCGCGCGTTTGAGCTGACCGCTGACGAAATCGAGCCGGTCATCCTTCTTTCTGTCCCGCGCCTCTTCCAACTGGGCTCGAGTCCAGTAGATTGCCTTTTCGGCGACCGTGTTGAACCCGCTCGGATCATAGATCGCGGCGTAGTCGTGATTCCCCATGATGCAGACCTTGATCTTCGTTTCCGGCTTCATCGCCAGATCGATGCACTCTTTGGGATTCGGGCCGTAACCGATCAGATCACCGAGACAGTAGACTTCATCAACCCCCTGAGCGTCCATATCGGCCAAAACCGCCTGAAACGCTTCGAGGTTGCTGTGAATATCGCTGATAATTGCCTGTTTCACCAAGCGCCTCTTGCTTAAATTCGTTACTTAGGTTGCGATCGAACTTGTAAATAAACAGCTCATAGTATATTATAAATGAAAAAAATAGAAATAGGAAGAGCCGGACAAATTGACGAAACTCTTGGCCATTGAAACAACGGGACTGCGGGGAAGCGTCGCCTGTGCGGAGAGGGGAAAGCTCCTGACCTCGGAACTTCTGCGTTCCGATCAGCGCAGCGCGCAATCGCTCATCCCGGCGATTGAGTCGATTCTGAAATCCCGGGGATGGGTTCCCGCCGATTTAGACGGCATTGCCGTCGCGGTCGGACCGGGATCTTTTACCGGTTTGCGGGTCGGGGTGACGACCGCCAAAGTTCTCGCGTGGGCGTGCGGTGCGGCACTCTACGGAATCGATTCCCTTGAAGCCGCTGCGTGGACAATCGCTGCGGCGCTCCCGGCGTTCCTCCGAAACGCTCCGGAAAACCCCGTCTACGCCGAAGTTTTAAAGCGTGGGGCGGCGTTTGTTTCGGTTGCCCTCAGCGCCCAGCGGGGAGATGTCGCCTCGCGCGGCTTTCTGATCCGGCTCGGCGAGAATCGGCCGATTCCGCGGGACGAGTCATTTCGGCTCGAGCCCCTCACCGACTGGATCGGACGGCGTTCTGAATCTGCGGGGCCGGACGGTCCTCTTCCTCTCCTCTATGCAGGGCCTCCCCTCGCCTCAAAGCGCTTCAAGGCGATTCCCGCGCCGGACACGGCTTTCCTCCCCGAACCGTTCGGAACCCCTTCGGCAGACGGAGTCGCTCTGGCGGCGTCTGCCGCCTCGCCGGCCGATCCGTTCACTCTCCTTCCCATTTATTCCCGCGACAGCGCGGCGGAAGAGAAAAGAAAAATGGCGAAATGAACGATAATAACCATTGTTAGGTAAGATAGTGAATATGATCCGGTTCAATCATTTAGGTTTAAAGAACCAAGAAAGGAAAGGATTTTAAAGACAATGGCTGACACGAACAATGTTGAGGTCTATTGGCATCAGTTTGCCGTTCCGCGCAATGAACGGGAAGCCGCGAACGGGAATAAAGGGTGCATCGTCTGGTTTACCGGTCTGAGCGCCAGCGGGAAGAGTACCGTCGCCAATATCGTTGACCATAAGCTTTTCCGTCTCGGTAAAAAGAGTTTTGTCCTCGACGGCGATAATGTCCGTCATGGACTGAACGCCTCGCCCAAGATCCTTGCCGAGGAACATAGCGAAGAATTCTCGAAACGGTTCGGACTCGGGTTCTCGGCGGAAGACCGCGAGGAAAATATCCGCCGTATCGGAGCGGTCGCCAAACTCTTCGCCGAATCGGGAACGATCGCTCTGACTGCATTCATCAGCCCCTACCGGATTGACCGCGACCGGGTCCGTAAGACGATGACCGAAAATGATTTTATTGAAATCTTCGTCGATACACCGCTCGAAGTCTGTGAAGCGCGGGATCCGAAAGGACTCTATAAAAAGGCGCGGGCTGGAGAAATGAAAGGGTTCACCGGAATTGACGATCCCTATGAGGCTCCGCTCAATCCGGAACTGATTCTCGATGGGGCGAACAAGTCGGCCGAAGCACTCGCCGACGAGGTGATCGCCTACCTGAAAGAACGCGGCATTCTTCTTTCGTAGCGGAGAAACGTCTCCGGAAAAACAATCGGCTCTCCCGGATCAATCTTCGGGAGAGCCGATTTTGCGATACAGATATTCCGTTCGAAAGACGATCAGGCGCGTGAATTCCGGCAGACACTCTTAAGCTCTTCCTGAACGAGGCTGCACACCTCAGGAGGATCGAGAACCACGGCGCTCGTACCGAAACCCAATACCCATTTCACAAACGCTTCCGGTTCGGCCATCAGCTTTCCGGTGTAATAGGGACGTCCGTCTTCATTTTTCTCTTTGGTCGGAGCAGGTGGACTGACCCATTTCAAATTCTGTTCCAGGACGTAGGTCGCAGCTTGTTCAGTGAAACGGATCTTGACCTCAACCTGATCGCGGGGACTCTGGTCGAGCGAAAAGATTCCGCTGAAATGCCTGTCAAAATCGAATTTCTCGGGATTGCGGAATTGAATTCCGGTCAGTTTGACCCCGTGAATCCGGCTCATTTTCCAAAGGTACGGTCGGGGATTGACGTTATCCGGATCCGCCACGTCGTCGTATTTGTAGGCGACCAGATAAATAAACCCGTCGGTATAGAGAAACTCAACCGGAATAACGGTATGGACCTTGCACTTTCCCAATTCGGCGTTGTAGTACCTGATCTTTAAGCCGCGGCCGTGATACAGACCTGAAATGATTGTATTGATGTATCGTCCCGAACGGCTGTTCGCGGGACGCTTGAATTCAGGACGGCAGAACATCGAGACCAGACGGTCAACCCGATCAAGGGTATCTTTTCTGAGACAACTGCGCATCTTATCGCAGCCCGTGCGCATATTATCGCCGAAGGCGGTTCCGCGCAAGGGCCCCATCAGCCGTTGCGCGACACAGAAAGAGACAAGCTCTTCCCGGTTCAGACCCCGGGGCTCGGCGTCATACCCCCCCCCGAGCGGAATCCCTTCCATGGTGAAACGGCGTTTCCCCCACTTTTCGATCTGTGCGTCAAACCCGCCGAAAACGACATCGAAAATACCAAGATCACGCCGGATCGTACGCGCACTCACACCGAAATGGGCAGCCAGCTCTTCGATGGTGTACCCTTCCTCGGAATCGATCACCATGTTGATAATCGCCCATTTGCGCCGAAATGACTTCATATCGGCATCATCGGCAATTTCGGGCGCGCTTGTGCTTTTCTGCTTTCTGGGAACAATGATCGTCGGTTTACCGGAATCAACGGAAGGATTGTCTTTCTTTTTCATCTTTCTGAAAACCGTTTGGGGAAGGGCTCTGCCCGCCCTTTCTTTTGAGAGGATAGTCAAAGCGAAATGATCCGGGCGGCGGAACAGCGAACCTGCCGCCTGTATCCTTAAATCCTTGTAACCGTATTCATTATAAAGGATATTCAATTAAATAAAATACCCGTGGAAGTTATTATTCCCCGCTGTCCCGGCTGTTTTTCAGATAGTAAAACCGGCCGTCTTCGGCGCCGATAACAAGATCCGGACAGCCGTCGGCATTAAAATCGGCGGTCGTCGGACTGGTGGAATGCCCGGCCAGAAGCGTTGAAGACAGATCGCCGGTATCTTCAAAATACCAGTCCCCGTTTTCGGCCTTGACGCATCGCAGGAGCGCGGCGTTCCGCGTATTGACCAAAAGATCGGGAAGCCCGTCCCCGTCCCAGTCGGTCACGCTGATCTTGCGCCGGCCGCTTGCCCCCCCCTTATTGGCGTTCAGCCGGAGCGGGGTCCCATTGTGATCCTTAAACGCGTGGCGGGGCGCTTTCAGTTTCAGTTCACCGTTTTCGTCGCGATACCGCTCAAAGAGGACAAAGTACCCTTCGGTATCGAGCATTGAAAGATCCGGCAACCCGTCGCCCGTCCAGTCGTAGGCCAGCGGCGTGGTCCGCCACTGAGTCAGAAGCGCTTTCCCCGGCCGCGCCGGAAAGTGTTCCGGCGGTCGGCAGATCGGAAGCGTGTCATTCTCAGGCGTCATCCAACCCCACGCCAGACGGGGCTGAGCCCCTTCCCATTCCACCTCAACCCGGCGCGGCGTGTCGAACTCCGGCCGGACCACACTGCCGATATTCCGAAGCCAAACCACTTTTCCGAAGATCGAATTGACCAGAATGTCCAAAAGGCCGTCCGTGTCCCAGTCGATCACCGAGATCGCCGTATAACCGTATTTCCGTTCAATCGGCCCCTGAATCGAACCGTTGATCCCGGCCGTGATCCGAAAGACCTCGCCTCCGTTCTTCCCCCGCGATTTCAGATAGACCGGCCGCGCCCATTTCGGGAACTCCTCACCGGGCGGAGAAAGGTTCTTGAAAAAGAGGATCGTTCCCTCCGTCGTTCCGGTCACAATGTCAACGGCGCCGTCGCCGTCGAAATCAATGCAGCAGGGAGTTGTCAGCGATGAGGCTTTCAGCTCGTCCGCCTCCTGCTGAAAATAAAGGGGACGCTTGAAAAGAGGAACCGAAACAGGGACGGCCGAGACTCCTTCCCCGGCAACGGTCTTCGTAAACTTGCCGGTATTCTCAAAAAATGAAATCCGGCCGTCTTCATTCCCGGCGATGATGTCGGGAAACCCGTTACCGGTCCAGTCATAGAGGACCGGAGTTGGCATACAGAGATTCTCGCAGGCGAAATCCCCATCCTCAAAAAGAACCGGGACCCCCGGCGCGTACACCGGCTCTCCCGCCGAGCCGACATTTTCAAAGTATGTGAAACGTTCGATGAACTCGCCGCAAAGAAGGTCGAGGTCGCCGTCCCCGTCGAAATCGAAAAAGTTCGGACTCGGCCAGGCGTAGGTATCGATCGGCCGGCCGTCGAGCGTTTCCAGGAGAATCGGTTTGTCGTAACACGGTTCTCCGTCGGTTCCGCGGTTGATCAGCACATAGACATTCCCCGACGCTTTCGGGTTCTGCCAGACCCCTTCGGCACTGTACGCGTTGTCCCATCCGTACTTGGTCCAGTCATCGACCCCAACGACAAGATCCGCCGCGCCGTCGGCGTTAAAGTCAACATACTTCCACATATTCGCCCGGCCGTCGGGAGGAAGCTCCTCCAGTCCCGGAACCGGTTCCGGCCGGTTCATCCCCGTTTCGGTAAAATCGGGATACTGTTTCCCGCGGGTTATCACACGAAGTTCTCCGTCCGTCCAACTCGGCACAAGGTTCCGGTCAGCGCGGCTGACCGGCTTACCCGCCGGCTTAAAAACCGGCATGAAGGGGTTCGGCACCGGCATCGACGATTCGGGCGGTGTCCCCTGCCCCGGAAGTTCAGCGGTGACCGGCAGACTCTCGAATCGAAAAACACCATTGTACGGAACGCATTCGCAGCTGACAATCAGATCAGGCCGCCCGTCATGATTGAAGTCGGCAGGAACCGGCCAGCTCCAGAGACCGACGGCCAGATCGTCGAGGAGACCGGGATGGTTGTAATGCATGATCGTCATCTCCGGCCTCGTCACGTCCTGTGCAGAACCCGGCGGCAGAAGAAAAAGCGAAAAGCATAGAACGGCTGAGAGGGCGAAACGTTTCATCTTGCGGTCTCCTGAGGGGGACTCAATTGAACATCGGCGTGCTGTAATCCCAGAAATAGGCATACAGGCAAAGAGTGACGATCACCACCAGAATCCCGATGACCACCGCGACTTTCGAGAACGTGAGATCGAGCGAAGTTTTCGCTTCAAGCTTAAACACATCTTTGCGCGGATGAATCAGGGTGATCACCAGGTCAAGAATGATGATCGCGAAGAAGGTCACCACCATCCGGTTCAGGAAATCAAGGCTCGGCACAAAAACGTGAAGACAGCCGTAGATGACCGGGCAGAGGAGAAGCGAGACGACACCGCAGATCGACGGGGCGCGCCTGACGCAGAACCCGATGGCAAACGCCGCCAGGATGCCGGGCGAAATATACCCCTGGAACTCCTGGATGAACTTGAAGATGCCGCCGAAACGGGGGTTGGCCAGCTGAGGAGCGAGCCAGCAGCCGACGATCACAAAGACGACAACCGCCGCGCGGCCGACCGAAACCAGACGCCGGTCCGAAGCCTGTCTGCCGAAATACTCCTTGTAAATGTCCATCGTGAAGATGGTCGAGGCGGCGTTGAGCATCGCGGCGACCGAACTGATGATCGCGCCCAAAAGCGCGGCCAGAAGGAACCCGCGGAACCCGCCGAGAGGAACCAGATTTTTAACCAGAAGGGGAAACGCGGCATCGTAGTCGCAGTAGGCGACCGGCGGATTAAAATCGGCGTCGAACGAGGGCTCCGTCTCCTCTTTTTCGGCAAGCCTGGCCTCAAAAACTTCGCGGAGTTCGCCGACCTCGGCAATCGTTTCATCGAGTTCGATTCCGGTAATCCTGGCATTGGCCAAAATCATCTCGCGGGCCTTTTCGGGATTCTTACCGGCAAATTCGTCGGTAAAGGAGAAGAGCGGTTCGCCGGTCAGC
>ONWH01000144.1 GCA_900321495.1 uncultured Planctomycetota bacterium | reverse complement strand
TCCGTAAAACCGACGCCGATCCATCGTTCAGAATCCGCGCTGCGCCGGCAGAGTATTCACTTTGAGACGCCCCACACTTCCAGTTCGGCGATTCCTTTCGGCGCGGCGAGCTTTTCGCACTGAAGTCCGGTCAGACGGACCGAGGCCGTCTCGTGCCGGTCGAACCTGATCGTCTGCTTTTCGGTCGTACGCTCGAACTGCACATCGACGGCCGACCCGTCGGAGAATTCGAGTTTTCCGCTCGTCCAGACATCTGCACCCTCCTCATTGAGGTCGAAGACAACGTCAATCCGATCAACCAGCGCCTCATGCCCCAGATCAATTTCGATAAACGCGTCACGCCGGCAGTTCGGCCGCCACGCGCTTTCCCCCTGCGGAGCCGCCCCGTCGATCACCGACTTGGCGCTGTTCGCTTCGAGATACCCCGACTCACTGTTCGTCCAGGCGTGCGGATAGGTCACCGGCTCGGTCCCTTGGACATCACCCGGATTGAGCGCCAGATTCCGATAGACGTTTTCGTCTCCGGTCTTTTTCGTCGTGGCGGGAATCTCGCGATTAACCCAGTCCGCACGGTATTTCGCCTTAAAATCGACCCCGCCGAATGTGAAATAGGGAAACTCCGACCGGTCAGGAGCCGGCGTTCCCGCGGCGGCGGCAATCAGCTTTTCAATATTGACCCGTTCGACCTCTTCCGACGCCTCCCGTTTCTTCGTGTAGAACTCATAGAGCGATTTCTCATGGATATTCCAGAGATTCGCTTCATCGTACGAGCCGCAGAACGGAACAAACAGGTCGATCCAGAGGGCGATCTTCCGCAGATCGGTCTTGGACAGGTGCACATCGGCGTGCGCGCCGGAAGGATTCCGGAGCATCTCCATCATCGGGCTGTTCGCCGCACCGGCAATCGGGGCTTTCATCAGATACGGGGGCGAATGGATATCGGGCCAGTCGATATACGTTCTGTTTTTCGCTCCGCCGTCGACGAGCTGATAATACGACTCGCTGAAATCGCGTTCCGGTTTCAGGCCGGGCGTTTCCTCTGTGTGATGGTAGTCGGCGGTCAGATTCGGCCGGGGCGCCGACTCACTCCCGTCGTGGCATGTCACGCAGTTCCTGTCGAAAATCGGCTGAATGTCGCGGACATAACTGAACCCGTCGTTCTGCCGGTATCCAGGTCCCGGCTCGTAGAAATTCCTCGGAATCGCGATCGGCTTCTGCAGGGCTTCGGTCGTCTGCCCCGATGTATTCGCCATGATATTGTCCTTGGGTTCGTGGCATCCGACGCAGCCGAACAGTTCGCCCGGCTGCAGCGTCGACCAGCTGCGCATCGTCTGAACCGTGTCGTGGTTTTCGTCGAGAAGCTGGAAATAGACCGGCGTTCGCGCGGGCACTTCAAAGTAGGCGGAACCGTCCGACTCGACCGGAACTTCCCCGATCACCTTCTTCGCATCCCACGTCCCGTTAATCGAAACCGGGGTCGAGACGTTCGAGTCGCTCACTTCACCCCAGTTCCAGTTGTATCCCAGGCCGCAGGGGCGGTAGAGGAGCGAAACGATGCGGATCGACTTGATCGTTCCCGGCTCAATTCCGTTCAGTCCCGGTCCCTCATAGACATTTTGCACGTAGTACCGTCCGGTCGATTTCGAATAGTCAACGTCGGAAGGCCGGGAGAGAGGCGCCTCGCGCGCCGCGAGCTGTACCGGCTGGTTGCAGCTGATCGCCGGATCGAACGCCAGCAGCTCCCGGCGCCCGTCAATGTCGAACCAATAGACTCCGAACGGCGTCTTGTACCAGTCGCTTCGTCCGATGGGGTTATACGTCACGATAAACTCCGAATCGCTCAGCGGGAACGGATAGGCGAACAGCTCGCCGTCCTGCCCGTAAACGTCGATCCGGTCGGCGGGCGTTTCGCGAACCGGGGCGATCAGCGTGGCGCCCTCGTTCTCCTGTGTCCCTTTCGTCCGGTCGATCATGATCAGTTTTCCGTGCTGATAGGTATGATGCCCGGCGGCGATTCCGACAGCCTTGCTTCCGGAATTCGGAATTCCGCGCGCGTGCAGAATCGAGGTCGGGAAGAACGAGTTGTTCCCGTAGAACTCCGTCTGCGCTGTCCCGTCGGAATTCATCACAAAGAGGGGCTGCGGGAACGTATGCCCGCGGTCGTTGTAATCCCAGCGAGTGTAAAGAATGCGCCCGTCGGAAAGGGGTTTCGGATAGTTGACCGTCACCTGGTCGAACGTGATCCGGCGAAGGAACCGGCCGTCCCCGTCGCACATGAAGATATTCGAGACTTCGGTCCACCAGCAGTCGGTCAGCTGAATACCGCGGGTCGAATCGAAAACGATGTCGCCGTTCGGCAGATACGCCGGTTCAATGTCGGCGACCCCCGGCCCGAAGGTAATCTGACGCACCTTACCGGTTTCCATCGAATATTCATAGAGATGATAGTCATCCGTCTCAAAACTGGTCCGCATCGAAAAAATAATCCGCTTCCCGTCGTAGGAGACGTCGGGATCCCGTATCGAACCGTCCGCGACCTCGTAGAGGACTTTCGTTTCCGTCGTCCCGTCCGGATTGATCTTAAGTGTGCACAGTTGTCCGCCCGGCTTGCGGTTCACACTGATATCCTTGAACTCCTCGTCGCTCACGTCTTCGGTATACGCGTAATGGCTGGCACCGAGAACGTAATGTTTTGTAAAGACGAACAACGGCGCCTCTTCGATCGGCGTTTCCAGACGAAAGACGCGCCGCTGGCGGCAGATATCGAGGTACGTCTCTTTCCAGCGCGGATCGTTGCCCGGAACATTGGCGCCGGCGAGTTCTTCGGCAGCGGCAAGTTTTTCCGACGCCACGTCTTCGTCGTACTCGGCCAGCTCCTCCGCCGCCTTATTGATCACAGCCAGTTCCTGCTCGAATCCCTCTTCAGCGGTAAAGACCGTTCCCGGACTCCCGCCGTCCTGCATAATCCAGTCGGCGCCGAGCCAGTCGGCGAACCCCTTTTCGAGATCGCGTTCGCCCCACGGGTCGGCGGCGGCGCGGGAAAGGGCCAGAACAAGGAAGCAGATGCCGACAAGCGCGGCTTTGATGCGGTGCAAGAATCTCATAAAAATACTCCATACCTCCGACGGACGCCTCCTCTCCCTGATTTCCGGAAGCGGGAGCAAAGGCGAAAACCTGATCAATGATCTCCAACCTCTCCATTTTACTTGAACGGGAGAGAAAAGACAAGTTTTTGGGAGAAAGGAAAATCCGCCGCGCAAAAAAGGTAAGACCTTTCCCGCTCTCGGCTCACTTCCCGACCCGGATTCCGGTAACTGCCTCTAAAATATCGACCGGAACACCCTCTCCTTCGGGAGAGCGGTTCTCCAAAAATTGAACGTCGGTCGACGAATCGACCGCGATAGGGGCAGGGAGCGAATCGGTTCCCCCCCCGTCAAAAATCGCGGGGTCAGGTTCCATAATGGTGTTTCCGCGCACCGCCCCGCCGCGCACATGCGATATCCAGATCGCGGTTTCGTTCCGGCGCCCCTTGATCAGGTTCCCCTCCACAAGAAGATTACGATGGAGCTGGCCGGCAGGTTCAGGGGTAATCACGTTTTCGCCGCAGACCGAAATCGGGGCGAACAGGCGGATTTTCGAATCGGCGTAACCGGTACCGATGAACAGATTGTTTCGAATCGTCAGGTTCGACGCAAACCCGAACTCCGGCCACCCCACCGATTCTGGGGTAACCAGAACCCCGGCGGTACGGACATCTTTCAGTGTGCAGTGCTCAACAAGGCCGTCACCCGCCTTAATCAGGAGTCCGCGGCTTCGGATCCGCCCGACCACCGTGTTGCGAACCGCAAAGCCGGCCGACTGCGCGCTGGTATTCTGAAGAATCACATCGGCGGACGGCAGCGCGAGCGGATCGGAAACAGTGAGCTTCCCCTCCTCCACAGGGCCTTCGGCGGTCGTTTCGGCAATCAGTTTAAAATCGCGCGAAAGAACGCGCACCCTGTCCCCTTTCTGATAACTGGCAACATGCGAAGGATAGGTGCCGTACATGACGGTGTAGCTTTTCACGATGGAAAAGGTACGCGTTTCCGGGTCGTATCCGTCCGCCACGGCGTAATGGCCGTTGACATTCAGCCCGTCGTCGGTCATGTCGGTAAAGAGAGAATCTTCAATGACCGGGCCAAGGCGCACATTCGAAAAGTGGCAGGCGTCGCAGGTCGAATGCATCCGTTCCTCGGCGGCGCCTTCCGGTTTCGGACCGGGAACCACGAGTGTGCGGAGGATCGAAACACGTCCGGGTCCCCGTTCGACATTAAACGCGAACGCGCTTCCACTCCAGATGGTCATATCGCGAAACACGACATTTCCGGAATCGGCAATATCGAAAACATGACCGCCCAGGCCTCGGATGGTGAACCGGTCGCCGGCGGCAAGGCCGGTCACTTTGCTCACGGTGAACGTGCCGTCTCCGTTCTTCACGTAACGGAGCTCGTAGCAGTCCATATACGGAAGTTTGGTATCGGGGTGAAACGCCAATCCGATTCCGACCGGGCTGAAATACGCCGGATCGGTAATGTCGAAGCCGTATCCCTCATCCGGTTTCCAGACAAAGGACTCGCCGTCGGTCGAAAGAACGGTTCCCTGGGCGTTGGCAACACGCATATGGTCGGTGGTGAGTCCCTCCACCGAAATCTCGGCGCAGCGGGTCATCCTGACCGCCGTGACACGATAACTCTTAAACCGCGTCAGGGCACCGTACGCCGCCAGGGTCAGGTTCCTCCGGTCGGTAAACATTACCGGCTCCACATTCAGATAGATTCCGGCGGGAACGATCAGTTCTCCGTCGGACGATGCCGCCGGCAACGCCAGATACTCGTTCAAGGAGACAAACGCGCCGCCGGAGTAAACTTTCTCCCGAACAGTACTCTCTTCAAAACGAGTCCTGTCGTTCTGAGGAAGGCGCGACTCGTCGGCACCGGCGTGCTCTTTTCCGTCGAGAACGCCGGTCAGATCGCTCCCCCACAATGCTGCGCGGTCATCGTAAGAAACCTCTTGCTTCCAGGCGTTTTCGGAAAGATTCACATGGGAAACGTTTTTAAGCGCGATCGATTCCCCTTCGTTTTTGACAATCGAAATGTTCGCCGCGCCGTCGGCCTCGACCGCCGCGCACCGGTTCCCGTAAAGGACCTGGTTCTTCCCCCGCAGAGAAACCGCGCCACCGATCACGCACCGTGCGGCTTCGGCGTCGGCGGCCTCTTCGGCAAACGTCAGCTCATCAAAATTGCACCGGACCGCGAAAAAGCCTTTTCCGGTCACCGCCGTTTCGGCGCCGACAAACGAACAGTCTTCCAGCGTAACCCGCTGGCCGGTAATCAGAACTCTGTTCCCCTTCCCTTCGAGCTTCAGGCCGGTAACCGCCGCGTCGGACGCCGAAATGGCGATTGTCACCCCTTCCGCTTTCAGGATGCCGCAGGTAACAACCTGTCCGTCGTAACGGGAATCGATCCGCGTTTCGGTAAACGGGGATGGCTCGGCGGACGCCGGTCCGGTTCCGATCTGCTGTTCGGAAAAAGCGGGAATGGGAAAGAAAAAGAGAGGCAGAACAAGGAAAACACGAAGCAAATTTTTCATAGGAAGATTCTTTTTCGGCCGAAAGACGGTGTTGACGATCTTCTTAGTTTCAGAGATTTCGGGGCGGGTCTCAACCGGCCAAACGGCGCGGTAAACGCCACCGGTCAAACCGGCTTGTTCACCCCAGATGAAGCCTCTTTTGAAATTCACGCTTTGGGTTTTCAAATTCTTTCGATTCAAGTATTTCCCGGCAAATGACGTCGCAATCCTCATCCGAAAGGGATGCGACGACATAAGCATCCTGTCTCGCCCGCGAAACGCCGACATAAAACAGACGCGCATGATGTCTAAGAAAGGTCTCTCGATCGGCATCCAAAAGGATGACTGTGTCGGCCTCGCACCCCTTGAACTTTCTGCACGTTGTGAACCTTATCCCCTGATAACGGTAATGTTTGTAACAATCCTCTTGAGCTTCCTCACAATACCTGTATATCGCACTGTCCTCTATTTTTTTGAACGTGAGCAGAACAATATCCTTATGTTTTCTGTCTCCGATGCCGTCCAGTATGCGGTCCAGCACGTTTTTCACCGACAGCGAATCGCTCTCCGAATAACAGAGGAGAACAGGATTCCCTTCCGGGACGTTTGTTCTGAACAAAGGCTCATCCGCGCCGAGAACGGAACAGGCGGTACGGCCTATGCTCTTTGTATTCCGGCAGTTCTTGTGAAGGGTCAATCGAGTATCGCATTTCTCGATGAACCCGGGAATGGATCGCGCCTGCACCATTTGCATCTTATCGTAGAAGACGATGAACGAAAACCTGTCCCCGTGAGTGATCTCACCCCACGATTTGATCTCTTCAATAAATTTCTCTTTTTCTTTCGATTCATCGCGGCCGCCAGCGTTATTGCCGTTTTTTTCGCCGGTCTTC
>ONWH01000109.1 GCA_900321495.1 uncultured Planctomycetota bacterium | reverse complement strand
TGAACCGGCTTGTGCCGCTCCGGCTCCGAGTTGTGCGCCTTGCGTTCCTTGCCTGCCGAAACTCTGCCTGCCGAAGATCTGCCTGCCGAAGCTCTGCATTCCTTGCGCTCCGGTCTGCGCTCCGGCTTGTGAACCGGCTTGTGAACCGGCTTGCGCCGCTCCGGCGTGTGAACCGGCTTGTGCCGCTCCGGCTTGCGAACCCGCTTGCGCTGCCCCGGCTTGTGAACCGGCTTGTGCCGCTCCGGCCTGCGCCGCTCCTTGCCTCCCCAAGCTCTGCCTGCCCAAGCTCTGCCTGCCCAAGCTCTGCGCTCCTTGCGCCCCGGCTTGTGCCCCGGCTTGTGAACCGGCTTGCGCCGCTCCGGCCTGCGAACCCGCTTGCGCCGCTCCGGCTTGCGAACCGGCCTGTGCCGCTCCGGCTTGCGCCGCTCCTTGCCTCCCCAAGATCTGCCTGCCGAAAATCTGCCTGCCCAAGCCGTGCTTCCGCCTCTGCGCTCCTTGCGCTCCGGCCTGCGCCCCGGCTTGTGATGCGGCTCCGGCTTGCGCTCCCGCTTGCGGCCCGGCTTGCTGAGACTTGCTGACGCACGGAACATCAGTTTCAGGTTTGACTTGAAAAATCCCACTCCGGTGCTATAATCTAGAATCGAAGTGGGAAGTTCCGAAAAAGACTGAAAACCGCTTTGTTACCCAACAAGGCGGTTTTTTTTGTGCCCGATAACCCCTTAAAAGAAAGCGCGCGTGACCTATGTTTTCAGGAATCGTTGAAGCACTCGGTGAAATTGTTGCGGTGATCTCCGAACCCCCCGGCTGCAAGCTTGTGGTGAAAGACTCCAAGATTGCCCCTCAGGTCGGCGTCGCCGACTCGGTGGCGGTTAACGGCTGCTGTCTGACCGTGATTGAAAAAGAGGGGGAGACATTCGCGTTCCAGGCCGGGCCGGAAACACTTGAACGGACGAATCTGGGACAGTTACAGCCCGGCAGTCCGGTCAACCTCGAACTGGCGCTCCGTGCCGATTCGCGCCTGGGCGGACATTTCGTCAGCGGCCACATCGACGGACAGGCGACCCTGGTCAGGATCAACGACATGGGGGATTGGGCCGATTACTACTTTGAAATCCCGAAAGAACTCGCCAAGCAGATGGCCTCGAAAGGCTCGGTAGCGGTCGACGGCGTCTCGCTGACCCTGGTCAGGTGCGAACCGAACCTTTTCAGTGTCGCGCTGATTCCCTACACGCTGCAGGTCACCACGCTCGGTTCGCGCAAGGTCGGCGACAAGGTCAATATCGAGACCGACATTCTCGCCAAATATGTCCAGCGGCTCGCCGAAGCGCAGGAATGGGACTGACACACGTCTTCAGAAAGAAAGGGGAGTCTTATGACCGGATCATCCGAAAATCAGACACGCAGTTACCTGATGCGGCGTTTCGAGACGCTCGGAATCCACCCCCGCGGCAAACTGGGGCAGAACTTCCTGATCGACCTGAACCTTCTGCGCCTTCTCTATGAATCTGCCGATCTCGGTCCGGATGACATCGTTCTTGAAGTCGGCACGGGAACCGGTTCCCTCACCGCGGCGATGGCCGGTCTCGCCGCGAAGGTGATCACGGTCGAGGTCGACCCGATCATGCACGAGATGGCACAGCAGGAGCTATTCGGCAAAAAGAACGTCCGTTTCTTTCTGACCGATATCCTCGAAAACAAAAACCGGCTGAAAGACGAGGTTCTGGAAGCGGTGCGGGAAGAACTGGCCGCGGCGCCGGGACGGAGGTTCAAGCTCTGTGCCAATCTCCCCTACGCGGTGGCAACCCCGCTGATTTCAAACCTTCTTCTCTCGGACATTCCCCCTCATTCAATGACGGTCACCATCCAGAAAGAGCTCGCCGACCGAATCGTCGCCCGCCCCCGGACGAGCGCCTACGGCGCGCTCGGCGTCTGGATTCAGGCTCTGTGTGATACAAAGATCGTCCGGATCATGCCGCCGAGCGTCTTTTGGCCCCGTCCGAAGGTCGACTCGGCGATCATCCGGATCGTCTCCAACGCGGGAAAACGGAAACGGATCGCCGACCTGCGTTTCTTCCACCAGTTCGTCCGCGCGATCTTCTTCCACCGAAGGAAGTTTCTCCGTTCGGTTCTCTGCAGCGCTCTGAAAGAAAAGCTCTCCAAAGAGGCGGTCGACCGCGTCATGAGCGAGCTCGAGCTCGGCGAAACCACCCGCGCCGACGCCCTGCCGGTCGAAACGATCATCCGCCTTTCCGACAAGTTCCGCGAACTGATTCCGGAAGGGGAACGGAATCTTCTCTGAAACCGCCGTTTCAGAAACAGCGCAAGACGGAATAGCGTACGGCGGAATTCCGAACACCGTCAAACCGCGTCCTTTTCCCGGTATGATTTCCACCGCCTAAAGAGCCCCCATGCGACAAGAAATCCTCCGAAAATCAAGAATGCCGGGCGTGCCCAGACGGCATAGGACGATTCCGCATCCGGCTGTTGAGTAAGCGACTTGTCCCGAACATCATCGGGCGAATAGTCGTTAATGTCACAAATATCCGCGTCTTCGCCGAGCAGACTGTCGTACGGCAACAGAAGTAAACCGTTCGGTTCGCGGTCGATTTTGATGAGGAAGTCGGCCCCTTTTGGCTCTTCCTTCCCCAAATCTTCCGTTTCCCATTTTTTCACAATCCATTTGCCGATGTCTTCTTCCCGGTAGTCGTTAAAAGTGATCAGTCCGTATTTATAAATCTTTTGCGGCAACACACAACCGTCGTTCAGCGTGACAAAATCGGACATCTTGCATTCGCGGCGAATGACTTTAAACTTCGTGCTCAGCGGATGCATGATTGTTTCGACGGTTTCGATTAATACCGGATACTTATACGAGTTGGAAAAAAGATAAGTGTCGTCAGTCGCTTCGTCAATCGGGTGTTCAATTTTGGCCTGCGGCAGACTTTTCAGTTCGTGATGCACCGAGATTTCCGTTGTGTCTCCTTCTTCTCTCAGGGCAATTTCCTTTGTCTTCCGGCATTCGATATCAAAAGTCTCATACGGAGGTTCTTTCCCTCTTGCCCCTTTGATCGTTTCGTCCCAGCTTCCCGTCTGTTGTGGCAGCGAAAAATAGCTCAGTATGTCAAGATAGGATGATCCCGGCTTGTTTTTCCGCTCCTCTTCCCGTTCCGATATAATGAGAGTTTTCGGATAGTTGGGAATTTCATTGACTTGGAAATACTCGGCCGTCAATTCCGGATTACTGACGTTAATATGGTCTTGATAGAAATCGGGATGCCTCGTTTCGAGTTTGTCCAGCGTAAAACTTTCGTAGGTCATTTCGCTGTTCTTGGCTATTGAACCCGTTGCGTGAACGACAAGGCGGCCGGCGCTTGTGTCATAGCGTTTTGCCTCCTCTTCGGTTTCGACAACATATTCGGAGTAGGTATAGGAGCACTTGAACCGAGCCTCTCGAATCATTTTCTCGACTTGGGATTTAATTTCACCAACCCGTTTCCGAGTCGCCTTGTCCTCGGCCGACGCCATGTTTCCGCGAAAAAAAGCCGCGAGGAGAAAAAGCGAAAGAAAGAAGACTGAAAAAAAGGGTCTCCGCCCCGAATGCCAATCGATTGCCACGGTGTGCATAGCATCCTCCGTCTCCGATGAAAGGGATGTTTTTCGCGTTGACTCAGGCGAATCGGTTCGTCCTGTCCGGCCGACAGACCGGCCTTCTTGTATTGTATATTATTGCACTTTATCCCGCAACATTTGCACTTTGAACTTCAAGACGAGTGAAAATCTCCTTGCGGTCATCTCAAAAAGCCGCGACAGGCAGGAAAACATCTTCCTGAATATTTCGATACCGATAAAGACGGCATCGAGGATCGCCGAGGATATTTTCCGACAGATCCGCAAACCGGCAAGCACGTAAATACGACAATCCAAATCGGCCCGGTTTTCCGAAAAAAGGGAGGCCGGTCAAAAATTTCGTTGCGGAGTAATGCCCGCCGGGGCTGAAACCGTCCCGGGTACATTCGCTTTCACAAGATTTTCACGTCGGCACCCGCCAGTTCTTCGCCGGCAAAGAGGCTGACCGCGTCCAGTAGGCGTATCCGCATTGAGGCGGTCCCCTCCCCCGCGCCGCGCGCGGCACACGCGGCGCGTCTGCCGCAGAGACTCATCATGGCCATGACGGCAGCGGCGGCTTTCCACGCATCCGGCTCGGCGGCCAGATACGCGCCCAGAAGCGCGCTTTCCATGCACCCGCAGCCGGTGATCCGCGTCATCATCGGATCGCCGCCGCCGACCGCACAGGAGCGCGTGCCGTCACTGATGATATCATACGGACCGGAGATCACGACCACACATCCCCACGTTTCGGCGAGCGAAGCGGCCAGACGGACGCTTTCGACGAGCCGTTCGCCGCTGACCAGCGCGCCGGGGTCGGCATCGACGCCGCGGCTCTTCCCGGCCCGGCCCGAAAGGGCCAGGATTTCGGAAATGTTCCCGCGCACCACCGCCGGGTGATAATCGCGGAGAATCTCCAGTGCCGATTCGGTGCGCAAACGCGACGCCCCGGCGCCGACCGGATCGAAAACAACCGGCCGCCCCAGCCGAACGGCGGCGGCGCCGGCCAGACGCATGGCATCCAGGCTGGAGTGGCGGAGCGTGCCGATATTCAGAACCAACGCTCCGGCAATCGAGGCGATCTCGGCCATTTCATCCGGTTCGTCGGCCATGATCGGAGCGGCGCCGGCCGCCAGAACGATGTCGGCACACCAGGGGGCCGTCACATAGTTTGTAATACAATGAACCACCGGAGCGGTCCGGCGAACCTTTTCGGGAATCTCGGCCCAGCGGAAGAGCGGATCGGAAGACGGAGCCTGTTTTGTATCCATTTCTCTGTATTTACCGAGCCATCTTTCGAAAGTTCTCTTTCAGCGCGGGATAGAGGTCGCGCCAGAGGGGATAGCCGCGGTTGTAGGCCGAAGCGGCGCGGACGTCCGGCTCAACGCGGCTGACGACCGAAACCGCCTGGGCGCACGCCTGGGCGATTCCGCCGTACGCGCCGCCGCCGACCGCTGCCAGAAGCGCCGCCCCGTAGGCGGGCCCCTCGTCGGTATTGACCGTTGTCACACATCTGTCGAAAACGTCGGCCTGCATCTGCCGCCAGAAGGGGGATTTCGATCCGCCGCCGGAGGCGCGGATCTCGTCGACCGGCACGCCGAGTTCACGGAAGATTTCAAGCGAGTCGCGCAGAGAATAGGTCACTCCTTCCATCAGTGCTCGGACCATATGTCCCCGTGTGTGGTTCAGGTGCAGGCCGACAAACGCGCCGCGGGCGTTCGGATCGGCGTGGGGGGTCCGCTCGCCGCTCAGATAGGGGAGAAAAAAGAGCCCTTCGGCTCCGGCCGAAACCGCGGCCGCCTCGGCGGTCAGAAGGTCATAGACCTCGCAGCCCGCCTTTTCAGCGGCCTCTTTCAGTTCGGTGCAGAGCGCGCCGCGGAACCACTGAAGCGAACCGCCGCTGCAGAGGCTCACTCCCATCATGTGCCACATTCCGCGCACCGCGTGGCAGAACGTGTGCACCCGTCCTTTCGGATCAATCTTCACCCGGTCGCTGTGTACAAACATCACTCCCGAGGTCCCGATCGACGTCGACAGGAGTCCCGCGCGGACGATTCCGTTTCCGACCGCGCCGGCGGCGCAGTCCCCCGCTCCGCCGACGACCAGGCAATCGGTCGAAAGTCCCAGTTCTTCTGCGGCCCGGGGCGTCAGGCGGCCGGTCACATCTTCCGACTCGTAGACGCGCGGCAGGAGCGACTCGTCCAGTTCCAGCACGTCCAGCAGCGGCTTCGACCAGGCGCGCGCGGCGACATCCAGCAGGAGCGTCCCGCTCGCATCGCTCACCTCGGTGGCAAACTCGCCGGTCAGGCGGCGGCGGATCTCATCTTTCGGCAGGAGGATCTTTCTGACCCGGGCGAACGCTTCAGGCTCATTCTTGCGGAGCCAGAGAATCTTCGGCGCGGTGAACCCCGTCATCGCCGGATTGGCAACCAGCCGGATCAGCGCATCCCGCCCGCCGGCGGCGTTTTCGATATCAGTGCACTCGGCGGCGGTACGCTGGTCGTTCCAGAGGATTGCCGGACGAATCACGTTCCCCGCTTCATCAAGAAAGACGGAGCCGTGCATCTGTCCCGAAAGACCGAGTCCGCGGACAGCCGAAGGGGCAATCCCCGAACGGGCGACCACTTCGCGGACCGTCTGAACGACCGCGCGGTACCAGTCATCCGGATTCTGTTCACTCCAAAGGGGCCTGGGGGCCGAACAGGGATATTCGGCGCTCGCTTTGGCAAGAATCGTCCCGTCGGCGCGAATCGCCAGCGTTTTCGTTCCGGACGTTCCGATATCGATTCCCAAAAAAACTTGATCCATGGCAACAGCTCTCCTGCGGCATGAGGGGGGTTTGCGTTTAGTCTGAGTATACCTTCTCGGGTTTCCGCGTCAAGATGCGCGGGACAATGCGGCTCTTTACACACATCGGCGCGGCCGGACCGCGTGAAAAAAGTTTGACTTGCTTTCCGTAAAAAATCGGGTAGAATAGGGGCATAAATTTCCTTTTCCCTTGACAAGAGGGCCTTTGTGCGCACCGGCGTTCCGTTTGAACAGGCCGGTGCGTTTCGAAAACTGACAAAAACCGATAACCCGGTTACGCCCCCGCGGCGGGGGGCAGGGGGTCGGAAGAATATATTAAACGGCACGAACACACCCTATGGAAAATCTGAAATTTACCGAAGGTTTTTTAAAGTCGATCGAAATCTCGCCGCACCTGCGGGCGTATCTCGCTTCCTCGCAGGTGATGATTCTGATCGAAGGACCTCTCGACTGGGGGCGGCTCAAAAAGGCGATTCCCGACGCAAAGTTTATCATCGCGGTCACCCAGCAGGAGCTCCTCATGGGAGCCGAGACCGCCGGCTACCGTGCGTTCAGCATCCAGGATAAAGTCCTCTATTCCGAAGAGGAGGGAATCACCAAAAAAGAAATGCTCCAGCGTGCGGTTCATGAGCTGGCACTCAAGCACATCGTCCCTTCCGGCTCGAACCTGGTGATCCTCTACTCCTGTTTTGACCCGACGATCATCGACTCGATCAGCATTGTCAAGCTCGACGAACATCAGGAAAAACTTGACTGGCAGAAACTCCGCAAACTCGACACCAATATCCCTCCCAAAACGATCCGTATGGTGGTGGAACTGGCTGTCAGCATCGGGCGCGAAGGGCGCGAGGGAAAAAAGGTCGGCACGATGTTCGTGATCGGCGATACCAAAAAAGTTATGGCCAACAGCCGGTCGATCGGCTTCGACCCGGTACGAGGCTACACATGCAAAGAACGCGACCTGAGCGATAAATGGGTCCGTGAAGGGCTCAAAGAGATCGCCCAGCTGGACGGAGCATTCGTCATTTCACGGGACGGGATCGTCCGCGCCGCCTGCCGCATGATCAACTCGCCGACGGCAAAGGTCTCCCTCTCCAAAGGATTCGGCACCCGCCATTGGGCCGGCGCGGCGGTCAGCAAAGTGACCAACGCCCTGGCCGTCGTGGTCAGCCAGACAAACGGCGCGGTCCGGATCTTCCAGAACGGGGTCAGTGTCCTGCTCATTGAAACGCAGGCGCCCCACCTGACCATCTGGCGTGAACACGAAAAGGAAGAGCCGATGTTCGACTATTCCACCAACAACTGAAAAAGCGGCGCTCTTTGCGCCGTCCGAAGGGATTTCGATGCACCTGTTTCTGTTCGGTTTGATCATTCTGGTTATCGGTTATTTGGTTTACGGGAAATACGTTGAAGCGATCCTGAGACCTGATAACCGGCCGACCCCGGCTATCGCAAAGAGTGACGGTGTTGATTTTGTTGTTTTACCGCGTTGGAAGAACGCGCTGATTCAGCTTCTGAACATCGCCGGAATCGGGCCGGTGATCGGCGTTATTCTCGGAATCAAATTCGGCTCGATCGTCTTTCTGATCATCCCGTTCGGATGCATCTTCGGGGGCGCTGTCCATGATTACGTCTCCGGCATGATGTCTATGCGGGGCGGCGGCGCAAATCTGCCGGTGTTGGTCCGTGAAAATCTGGGACGCCCGTTTGCGTCGGTTTTCTCCCTATTTGTCGCGGTTTTGCTGATCCTGGTAGTAACGGTCTTCATTAACGTTCCGGCAAATCTGACAAACAATCTCCTTAAGACAAATCACCCCACCATTTCCGCAGAAGAGGTTTCCGAAACTCAGGATTCTGCCCCCCTCCCTTCTTCTGAGCATAATTTGCTGGTCAAAAAAACAGCAGCCTGTTTGCAGTCGATCGGTTTTTCGGGCGCGGAGCCGGAGAAGGTTGACTTCTTCTGGGTCGTCGTCATCGCCATCTTTCTTTACTACATCATCGCGACCCTTTTTCCGGTCGATGCGATTATCGGCCGTTTCTATCCGATATTCGGCGGGATCCTTCTATTCGGAACCGCTGCCATCATGGCGGCACTTTTGGTTTACAGCAACCAGGACTATGACGTGCTGGTTGAAACCAGCGCATTTCAAAAGTATGCCGCCGAAAAGATGCCTCCTCTCATCCCCTGTCTCTTTGTGACGATCGCCTGCGGAATCCTTTCCGGGTTCCATGCCACCCAGGCCCCGATCGTCGCCCGGACAATCGGATCGGAGCGGGAAGCGAAATTCGACTTCTACGGTATGATGATCGCCGAGGGAATCATCGCCATGGTCTGGGCAGCAGGAGCGCTGGCGATTTATAACCTTTTCCCCTCATTCCTGACCAGGAACGGAACCGACACCCTCTCGAAGATCACCGGCTTCTTCCTGGGAGAGGAACTTGGCGGAATCACCGTTGTCGCGGTGGTAATCCTGGCTGTTACCAGCGGCGACACCGCCCTGCGTTGCCTGCGGCTGAGCATCGCCGAAGCGCTCGGCATTTCGCAAAGGTCGCTTCATGCCCGTCTGTTGATTGTGGTTCCTTTCATTGCCGTCATCTCAGCCCTCCTCTTCTGGTCGAACAAGAGCCCGCAGACCTTCGGAGAACTCTGGAATTATTTTGCCTGGGCAAACCAGGTTATCGCATCGGTCACACTGATGGCGGCGACCGTCTGGCTGAAACGGCAGGGGAAGAACCACGTCATCACACTCCTTCCCGGCCTCTTTATGACCTTTATCGTGCTGTCGTTCATTCTCTGGACGAGCAAGGCGCACGGCGGACCGTACGGAATCGGCCTTCCTCTTAAAAAATCATTTGTGATTGCGGCGATCCTGACAGCGGTCATCGGAATCGCCGTCCATCGGATTAAACCGACAAAGATGTCCGAAGAGGAAACGGCCGAAAGCACAGAGTCGTAAACACCGAAAGGGAAGGGCAAACCCGGTTTCCCTTGAAAAGAAGCTTAAAAGAGACTACATTCTTCACATACCCCGTTCTTCTCGGTTCCGCGAGAAGGTCATTCCGTGCGGTTTTCCCCTGACGAAAGGCATTCCTGTGTCCAATAAAGAGAAACGTTTCGGCGGTGCCATTCCTGTTCTGGTCACCCCGTATACCGAAGATCACGATGTCGATCCTCCGGTGATCGAAGAACTTTCGGACCGCCTGGCCCGGTATGACTGCGACGGTCTTTTCGTTGCCGGATCGACCGGCGATATGCCGTTCCTTTCAATCGACGAGCGGGTCGACCTTCTCCGTGCCGCCCGAAAAGGGCTCCCCGACTCGGTCGTCCTCTACGGCGGAATAGGCGATTTCGCGCTGAAAGACCATTACACCAATGCCCGGCGGTTCGCCGAGGCCGGGGTTGACGCGGCGGTGGTGATGGCGCCGATCATCTTTTTCGCGATCAATCAGTCGGAGCTCTACGAGTATTTTCGGGCGATCGCCGACAACTCGCCGATACCGATCGTCCTCTATCACCACATGCGCGTCACCACGCCGATCGAGCCGGAAACGGTTCTCCGCCTGGCCGATCACCCGAACATTATCGGGATGAAAGAGACCGGGGCAACGGTCGACCGGACCTATAAGATGCTCGAACTTCTCGGCAAACGGGACGACTTCTTCCTTCTTCAGGGACGGGAAGCGTTTCTCGAAGAATCGTATCGCGCCGGAACGAACGGCTGTGTCGCCGCGCTGGCCGGCCCGGCGCCGGAACCGTTCGTCGGGATGGACCACTGCTGGCGGGACGGCGACGAGGACGGGTTCAAGAAGAACCTCGAAATGGTCAACCGCCTCTGCGGACTGTTCGACATCATGCCCGCCGATTCGTTCTCGTATTTCACCTACACGCTCAAAAAGATGTTCGAATACCGCGGCTGGATGGACAACGCGCGCGTGCGTACTGAAGGGTTCACCCCCCCGGCCGAATACGACGCCCTGATAAAAGAGAAACTCGAAGAGCTCGGTTTCCCGAAAGAATAGCTCTTCTGATACGCCGGATAAAAAGAAACCTCTGCTTTGCCATGCGCGGCAAAGCAGAGGTTTTTTCTCCGTCAGCGGCTCTTTCACCGCCGGGTGATTTACGCGTCCCCTTCTTCGGGATTGATCTCGTCCTGAACGTCGTCGAACGACGGCATGAAGTCGACACCGAGATCTTCCGGCGCCCCCTCTTCGGTGGGATCGGGGCTCAGGAGAGGCATCTCGACACTCTGCCCCAGATCGGGAACCGGCTGATTTTCGACCGCTTCGGGCCGGTAGCGCCATTCCGCGTCCTGATACTTGCGGAACCCCGTTCCGGCGGGAATCAGGCGGCCGAGAATGACGTTCTCTTTCAGGCCGACCAGGTTGTCGATCCGATAGGCCACCGCCGCGTCGGAAAGAACCTTGGTCGTCTCCTGGAACGAGGCGGCCGAGATGAAGCTCTCGCTCTGAACCGCCGCCTTGGCAATTCCCAGAAGCTGAGTTTCGGCAACCGCCGGAGCCGGAGGAACCGCCTGGGCGGGTTCGGCGCCGCCGGCCTGCGCCTCGGCGTTCTTTTCGTCAAAGACTTCTTTCGGAACGATCTCGCCGACCTGGAAATCGGTTCCGCCCTGTTCGGTCACTTTCACGCATTTCTCAAGGCGCTGATTATGCCGGCGGAAGATGAACTTGTCGACCAAGTCCCCTTCCAGCAGGCTGGTGTCGCCGGGATCCTTGACCTTGACGCGGCGGAGCATCTGCGAGATGATCACTTCGATGTGCTTGTCGTTGATCGAAACGCCCTGTCCGCGATAGACCTTCTGCACCTCTTCGATCAGGTAATTCTGGATCGCCTCTTCTCCGGAGATATGCAGAATTTCGTTCGGGACGCGCTGCCCGTCGGTCAGCGGCTGGCCGGCCTGGATGTCGTCACCGGTGTGAACGATCAGGTTGTGTTTCCCGATCGGAACTTCGTGGACTTTTTCCTTGCCGGTCTTTTCGTTGCGGACGGTGACCAGCACCTTGCGGTGTTTCTCTTCGCCGATATCGACCACGCCGTCAATTTCTGCGAGAACCGCCGGGTCCTTCGGCTTGCGCGCTTCGAAAATTTCGGTAACACGGGGAAGACCGCTCGTGATATCCTGGTTCCCGGCGCCGCTGTGCGGCGTGCGGGCAAGGACCTCACCGCGCCGAACCAGGTCGCCGTCGTTGACTTCGATCTGGGTCTTGCCGGGAAGATAGTGGTCTTCGAGGATTTTTCCCTTTTTATCCTGAACGGCGATGTGCGGATGACGTTCACCCCGCGCTTCGGTCACGGTACGCGAGACCTTCCCGGAAGCTTCGTCGGTAGTGACCTGAACGGTATCGCCATCGACAATGTTGATGAAGTGAACCCGGCCGTCGAGTTTGGCGAGGATCAGCTTGTTATGCGGGTCGATCATGCAGAGCTTGTCGTCCTTCTGGACTTTGTCCCCTTCCCGCACATCGATCACGGCCCCTTCGGGAATATTGTAGACTTCAATTTCCCAATGGAGATCCTTATCTTTGCAGATGGCGATCCCGCCGTCCGGCTTGCACGCAACACAGACGAGGGAACCGGCAGCGGAATCCTCTTCGGCCTTCGCCTTTTTTCCTCTGGCGCCTTTTTTACTCCCCGGCTCATTCGGACGGACTTCTTCAACTTCCATCCGCTTGAACTTCACATAGCCTTCGTGCTTGGTCACCAGCTCAATATCCTTGGCGGAGTGCCCGGCCGTGCCGCCCTGGTGGAACGTCCGCATCGTCAGCTGAGTGCCCGGCTCGCCGATCGACTGCGCGGCGATCGTGCCGACCGCCAGCCCCTCTTCAACCAGTTTGCTGGTCGAAAGGTCCATTCCGTAACAGAGGGCGCAGACACCAAGCTCCGCTTCGCACGTCATGGGGCTCCGAACACGGATACGGGCGTTTTCGCCGAGCGTGTCTTCGATCTTCCGGGCGATTTCGGCGGTGATCACCTCGTTCTTGTGAACGATGACCTCATCGGTGATCGGCGAGGTGATGTTGTCACACGCAACACGGCCCAGAATCGCTTCGCTGAGGGGAACTTCAATCTTGTCGTCTTTGTAGACGGCGCCCTTGATGATCGACTTCTTCGTGCCGCAGTCGTGCATCGTCACAACGCAGTTCTGCGCGACATCGACCAGCTTACGGGTCAGATACCCGGAGTCCGCGGTCTTGAGTGCGGTGTCGGAAAGCCCCTTCCGGGCGCCGTGCGTCGAACTGAAGTACTCGAGCACGTTGAGCCCTTCGCTGAAGTTCGCCTTGACCGGCGTCTCAATGATGTCGCCGTTCGGCTTGGCCATCAGACCGCGCATCCCGGAGAGCTGGCGGATCTGTTCGCGGCCGCCGCGCGCGCCCGAATCGGACATAAGGTAGATCGGGTTGACGTAGCCTTCCGGACGGTCTTCCGGATGATTCTCGTGGGTGTCATTTTTGAGGTCGTCCATCATCTTGTCGGTGACCTCGGCATTGACACGCGTCCAGATGTCGATCGTTTTGTTATACCGTTCCAGCTCGGAAATCGAACCTTCATCGGCGTAATCTTTGAGATTCTGGACTTCCTGCTCGCCCTTGTCGACGATCTCCTTTTTCTCTTTCGGGATGATCAGATCGCTCGTGGCAAACGAAAGACCGCTGTGGGTGCTCTCTTCAAAGCCAAGGCGCATCATTCGGTCGAGGAGGTCAACCGTCTCGCGCCGGCCGCAGATTTCGTGGCAGTCGCTGATGACCTTCTGCAGTTCCTTGGAACGCATCATCTTGTTGTAGAAGGGCATCTCGCGTGTGCCGTCACACGGGATAATCTCGTTGAAGAGAACCCGGCCGACCGTCGTCTCGAAGAGTTTCCCCGGCGGAACGCTCGTTGTCTCGCGCGTGGTGCTGTCGTCGTCTTTCTGCCAGCGGTTCTTTTCCATCCGGACGCTGATCCGCGCCTGGAGAGCGACCTTTTTGTGGGCATAGGCCAGAAGGAGCTCCTCTTTCGAGGCGAAGGTCATCCCTTCCCCCTTCATGTTGGGGAGCATCAGCGTCATGTAGTAGCACCCCATGACGATGTCCTGCGAGGGGCTGATGATCGGCTTGCCGTTGGCGGGACTGAAGATGTTGTTCGTCGAGAGCATCAGCGTGTGCGCTTCGACCTGCGCTTCGAGCGACAGCGGAAGATGAACCGCCATCTGGTCGCCGTCAAAGTCGGCGTTGAACCCTTTACAGGCGAGCGGGTGAAGCTTGATGGCGTTCCCCTCGACCAGCATCGGTTCGAACGCCTGGATCCCCATCCGGTGAAGGGTCGGCGCGCGGTTGAGGAGA
>ONWH01000124.1 GCA_900321495.1 uncultured Planctomycetota bacterium | reverse complement strand
CCGCCGCGCGCCGTTTCCAGGCGGGGCGAAAGAATCGTCCACGCCGCGCCCGACCCGCCGTCGGCGGCCGGCAGCACAACCTGATTGCAGAAGAGGGCGCGGTTGTCGTAGATGCCGCCCAGCCGTGCGCGCTCGCCGGGAGTCATCCCGCTGAGCGCCACAGTCAGCGCCGTAGCCGACCGGACCGTGTTTTCCAGATCGAGGTCGTCGAGCCGGTGCCGCGTCGCTTCGAGTTCGACGCGCATCAGCGCCAGAAGGGACATTCCGCCGAGCGCCAGCGCGGCAATCACCACCGTGACGACGAAGAGGATGATCCCGTGCCGCTGCCGGGGCGGAAATCGGCGCGGTCGGCGGAAGAAGCGTTTCACCCTTTCGCCTCATCTTCGGTGGGGGGAAACATTCCTTCAAAGGCCGGCGCGCCGCGGCGGGAGAGCGCGTAAATCATCAGCGCCGCGCCGCAGAGGAGAACCAGAACGCTGACGCACTGCGAGACCGAAAGCCCTGTCCCCATGAACGAGGGCTCGTCGGTCCGCACCATTTCGATCAGGAACCGGCAGACCGGATAACAGATCAGCATCAGCGCAAAGACGAACCCGTCCTTTTTCACCAGGCGGCCGGCAATACAGAGGACCGCCGCCAGAAGGAGCGCCAGGGCCGAGCTGTACAGCTGCGTGGGGTGCACCGCCCGCACATCGAACGGACCGGGACGGAACGCGATGCGTTGCGGTTTCGGCACCGGTTTTTCCGCCGCGCTTTCGGCATCCGCCTCCCCTTCTCCGGCGGCTTCCTCTTCCGCGCTCTCGGTCTTTTCCTCTTCGGAATCCGGCGGACCGGTCACTTCGAGCACCAGATACGGCGAGCGGCCCGGGAACCCGGCACTGTAGAGAAAGTTCAAAAAACCGCGCGTGCCGACCGGCGTGTACATGACCGTCTTCTCGATCTGGTCGGCGGCAGGCTCTCCGCCGGCGGGCAGGAGAGCGCCGGCGCGAAGGATCGTCATCCCCGGACGGAGACCCGCCTCTTCGGGAGCCGACCCGGTATCGACCGACTCGACCACAACCGGTTCCGCCGAAAAGGTCATCAGTCCCAGGTTTTTCTCCTTCAGGTGAAAGAGGGTCTCTTCCTGCGGGACGTCCTCCTCTTTCGGCATGAAGAGGTTGAACCCGCCGAGCGAAGCCTGGCCGTGTTCCATCTGGTAATAGTGCGCCGGGCTCGCCACCGGAAAAACGACTCCCGGCGGAACCGCGTCGCAAACCGCGCCGAAGCAGCAGCCGTTCATAAAACAGCCGAGCCGTCCGACCGCGATCCCGATCATCAGCGCAGGGGCAAAGAGATCCATCGTCGCCAGAAGCGGCAGCTTTTTCATCCGCAGATAGACGAGCGTCGTCACAATCCCGCCGATGATCGAACCGAAGACGACGAGCCCCCCTTGGGTCAAATTCAGAATCGCCCGGACCGTCGCGCCGAGATCGACTCCGGCTCCCGGATCGGAAACGATAAACGACCGCCAGTATTCCGCCACGTAAAAAATGCGCGCGCCGATGATCCCCGAGATGACCTCGACAAGCACAATCGAGAGGATCAGTTCGGGCGGGATGTTCCACTTCTTTTTCGCGCGATGCATGGCAAAGATCGACGCCAGCACGATCCCGAGCATCAGGAAGACGCCGTATCCGCGGACCGGAAGCCCGTAGCCGAAATTTAGCGAGGGGGCGATCCACGCCACAATCGCGATGGCGACCGCGCCGACCAGAATGTCGCTGACCAGTTCTCCGGTCTTCCGCCTGGTCAGCATGTTCCGGGCGATCCGCCACACAAAATAGGCGACGATCAGCCAGAAGAGGATTCCGACCCCGAAGAGGGGAACGCCGAAGATTTCGGTCGGAATGAAAAAGAGGGTCTGCCGCATAACGGAAATCTCCCTGTCATATGTCGGACGGTACGAGGGTGTTGTCGATCAGGCGCGTCGAGCCGATCTTTACCGCCAGGAGGATCACCGCCCCGCCGCCGACGCGTTCAAGTTCGTCGAGCGTCTCCGGATCGGCGATCGAAATGTAGTCGATCGCCGACGACGGCGCCGAGCCGATCAGTTCGCGCATCTTCTCTTTGATCCGGCCGGTATCCGACTCCCCCTCGGCGATCATCCGCCGCGCCAGATCGAGCGCCCGTTTGAGGACCGGCGCCTCGGCCCGTTCGGAGGGCGACAGGTATTTGTTCCGGCTGCTCATCGCCAGGCCATCCGCCTCACGCACGATAGGACAGACACGGATCCCGATCTGCAGGTTCAGGTCGCGGACCATCTTCTGGATGACCGCCGCCTGCTGGTAATCCTTCTGCCCGAAGAAGGCCAGATCGGCGCCGCTCATGTTAAAGAGTTTCAGGACAACCAGCGCCACGCCGTCGAAATGGGTGGGCCGGAACTCCCCCTCGAGCCGGCGGGTCACTCCCCCGATATGAACGTGCGCGTCGAACCCTTCCGGATAGATGTCCGCCGGCTTCGGAGCGAGGACGAAATCGACCCCGCCGACCGATTCGAGCCGGGCCAGATCGGCATCCAGAACGCGGGGATACTTCTCGTAATCCTCGCCCGGAGCGAACTGGGTCGGATTGACGAAGATCGAAACGACTGTCACGTCGCAAAGCTCTTTGCTCTGACGAACCAAGCTCAGGTGCCCGTCATGGAGCGCCCCCATCGTCGGGACAAGGCCGACCTTTTTTCCCTGGCGGCGCAGCGCCGCCAGGCGTTCGGAAAGAATGCGGGGTTCACTTATCACTTCGGGAATGGTCACGGTCATTGCGGAATCGGCTCCTTCTTTTTCGGGCGGGACGGGTGAAATGAATTCCTCTCCGGAACGGCACCATTCTACCATAAAATCGGTGCTGTTCCCATACTACTGCGAGAAATGCGGCTGTCCGCCCCCGTTGCCGCGCTCCGGGGGAATTCCATCGGCAAATCCCGTAAAAACCCCTCTCCCCCCTTTTTTCGGACGCGGGGTATTTGACAATCGCCCGGTATCCGTGTAAAATTAGAGGGATGTCCGTTACAAGGGCCGTTTGGGCGTCTTTTTGGGCATTTTGTTTTTCCGATTCCGACATTCCCCTCGTCCGGCGGGGAACCGGCAAATAAAGCACAAGAGAGGTTTAACGATGTTTTCACCCGGCCCTATGCAGCTTATCATCGTCCTGCTGATTGCCCTGCTTCTGTTCGGCAACCGCCTTCCGAGCGTGATGCGTTCGCTCGGCAAGAGCGTGGTTGAGTTCAAGAAGGGGGTCAACGACGTTGATTCCGAGGTTAAAGGCGCGCTGAAAGACGCCGACGACAAAGCGAAGAAATCCGACTCCTCCGAAGAATGAACGATCGCGAAAACCGGCTCGACGTGATCTGGGCCCCGTGGCGGATGGCGTACATCGGCGGGACCGACAGGCCGAAAGAAGAGCCTGCGCCGCAGGTTCTTCCGGGCGGCGAGCCGAAATGCTTTATCTGCCAGGGTGCGGTCTGTGCGCCGGAGACGGAAAAAGACCGTTACATCTTGGAACAAACCCCTCTGACAATCACCCTTTTCAACCGGTATCCCTACAACAACGGGCATCTTCTGGTCGCTCCCCGGCGGCACGTCGCGCGGCTCGATCTCCTCACGCCGGAAGAACGCGCCGAACTGATCGAAACGGTCTCACGCTGGATCACCCGTCTGGAAAGGGTCATGAACGCCGAAGGGTTCAACGTCGGTCTGAACCTGGGAAAGGTCGCCGGCGCGGGGCTTCCGGGACATCTCCACTGGCATATCATCCCCCGCTGGAACGGCGATACCAACTTCACCACAACGTGCGGCAGTCTCAAAGTCATTCCGCAGTCGATGGACGCCCTCTGGGACCTTCTTAAAGAGGAGATCGCCAAAGAAGGAAAGTAAGCGGACGTCCGAGTCGGGCACAAGGGAAAAAGAGCGGAACCGCCGAAACCGGTTCCGCTCTTTTTCTGTGTTTCTTTCGTGCTGGGACCGGCCTACGGCGCAAACCGGATCAGGTCGTCGATATCGTAGTCTGTGAGAACCCCGTGCACCAGATCGGTCATCGGAATCGGCTCGGGCGCGGCATTGACCCGTTCGGTCCAGGTCGGTATCGTTTCGCCGAGCGTAACCTTCGCGAAAAGCCCCGGCGCGGCGGCCGACGCGTGGAGCGCGACGATTCCCGCCGATGCGGTATCGGCGATCAGTTCGATTTTCTTGTCACCGAATTTCTCTTTGAGCGATTTCGCCGCGGCAATCAGATCTTCGGCACGCATTCCGACGTAGGTTTTTCCCAGCAGGTAGGCACAATAGAAATCGATCCCGTCGGTCCCGAAATGATCGTAGCGGAAATACTCCTTGCTGACGTTCTGCGTTTCGCCCCAGCCGCGCAGATCGATCGCGCAGACCGGACCGTCGGCGGCGTCCAGGGTATCGATCAGGTCCCCGACATCGTCGCTTTGACGTCCCCGCGAGGTGACGATCAGGCGGAGCGTCTCCCCCTGTGAGGCGCTGAACGCCTGGCGCACCGGACAGTAAATCCCCGGCGCCGTCTTATAGATGAAGTCATCCGAACCGGCCGCGTCGGCGATCTCTTCGGCCGGAGCGATCGCATCGGGCTGCGCAATCACCGCCCGGCCGCGAACGAGCGCGGCGAACTCGTCCGCCGAAATGCCGGCAAGCCTTTCCGCCCGTTCGGCGGAGAGTTCTTTCGCCAGATCGCGGTTCAGATCGTAGGTGGTGCGCGCGTTCGGCAGGGACATCACCCCTTTCGGGTCGTCGACCGAATTGAGCTGCTCTTCCGGGAAGATCGGCACCATCGTGTCGGGATGGATTGTATAGGTCAGTTCCGTCCGGCCGGCCAGCCAGCGGAGCATCCAGCGGATCGTAGCGTTATAGACTTCGGGAGAGTAGCCGTGCCCCCCTTCGATTTCGACGATCGAGAGCCGCTCGGGAGTCGAAAAACGGGAATAGATACGGTTGGCGAACCGGAAACTGGTCCATGTGTCATCGGTGCAGAAGAAGTCGTTTGTTTTACAGCACATCAGGGTCGGTTTCGGTGCGCGCATGATCGGGTAATCCTGATGATCCATCCCGAACGCCACCTGGCCGAAGATATTCTGTTCCGCGTCCTGCGGGTTGAGCACATGGGTCAGATGACCGTAGAATCCGGTCAGGAAGCAGCAGGGCGCGGCACACGCGACACGGTCGTCGAGCGCCATCAAGTACGAGGTCTGCGTCCCGCCGCCGCTGTTCCCCGCCACACCGAGCCGGTCGGCGATCACATCGTCGCGCGACTGCAGGTAGTCGAGCGCGCGGGCGTTGTCCCAATATTCAAACGTGGCGGTGTTCCGGCCGAGCAGTATCGACGTGGCGCCGAGCATGTTATGTGCCGCGGTTCCCCAGAAAGTCATCTTCCCGTCCGCGTCGAAATTCTGGAACCGTTCCCCCTGTTCGATCGGGTCGAAAACAAAAACCGCCAGCCCGTTCATCGCGCCGAGCGCCGCGAGCGTCTGGTGATCATAAGCGGCTTTCCCGTTCTGCCAATGCCCGCAGACAATCAGCAGACCGGGATAGGGAGGCGCGAATTTTTCGATGTTCGGCAGGAACATCGTCCCCGTCGCATAGAAGTGCGGCTGTGTTTCAAGGATGATCTTTTCGACCCGGTATTCGGGCAGGTTGACCGCGCCGGTCACCTGGGGATTGAGCGGGGTCTTCTCCCAGAGCCGGCCGAGATTCTTCAGGAAGAACGCCTTGTGCGCCGCCTGGTAATTTTCGATATCGCCAATCGATTTGACGTTTTCATACGTCTCGCGCCACGCCTCCGAAGCAACGTCGATCTGCCGTATCAGTTCCTTGTGAACCATAAACGCGGGATCGTCGACCAGCCCATTGGCAGCCAGGATCGAAGCGCCGGCCTTGGCGCTGTCGGCCGCAGCCGCCGCGCCGCACAGAAGGACAGCCGCCAGGGCGGGAAAGAGTACAGAAAGGAATCGGCGCATATTATTCTCCTCAATGCGTGAAAGGGGCGCGCCGCGCCGGAAAGAGCCGGGAGCCGCGCGCCGAAGAAACATGATTTCAACCTTCCCCTCATTTTACGGGGAGCCGCGCCGCAAGACAAGACCTCGCGCCGAAAGAATCGGAAAAGGAAAAGAGGGCGCGCGGAGTTTAACTGCGGGTCGAATACCGCTGTTTCAGGTCAATCCAGAGCGGGGTCTCGCCGTTGCGCAGGGGGAACCCGAGCCGTTTCCCTTCGGGTGAAAGGCGGTTGATCAGCGGTTCGCCGGCCCGATAGCGGCGGACGTTTTCGCAGAAGATGTCGCACACATCATCGAACCGCCATCGGATCTGCCCGCCGACGTGGGGAGTGATCAGCACCTGGGGAAGATCCCAGAGCGGATGGTCCGGCGGGAGCGGTTCGGGCGAGGTCACGTCCATCACCGCACCGGCAAGATGGCCGGAAGCGACCGATTCGGCGAGCGCGCCGGAATCGACGAGCGGCCCGCGCGCCATGTTCACCAGAAGCGCGCCCTTTTTCATTCGCGCCAGACGTTCGCGGCCGAATATTCCGCGGGTCGCCTCGCACAGGGGGAGCGAAAGGAAAACGACATCGCACGCTGCCAGGAGGTCGTCGAGCCGGTCGGCCGGCCAGAGTTCGTCGACCGTCCCAGGCTTGTTTTCGGGATAGAGGTCCACGGCGCATATCTTCCGCGCGAAGGGACGGACCACTTCCGAAAAGCGGCGTCCGACTCCCCCCAGGCCGACGATCCCGACCGTCTTTTCGGTCAGGTCACGGGTCGGTTTCCGTTTGAACGCGCGCCAGTCGGGGTTCCCCGGCTCGGCCGCCTGGTCGAGAATGAACGAGCGGAGATTCCGATGCCAGGCGAGGGTCAGCGCCAGCCCATGCTCGGAAACCTGGTCGGCGAGAACGCCCGAGGCGGTCGTGACGGTGATATCCGAACCGATCACCGAAGGGACCAGAAGCCAGTCCATTCCGGCCGCCGACGACTGCACCCAGCGGAGCCGGCCGGCCGCGACGATTTCGTCCCACGGAACCGGCACCTTGGCATGTCCGCAAAAATAATCCGCCTCGAAAAGCGCCTCGGCAATCCCCTTCTGATCGGTATTGATGATACGCACATCGGGCCACGCCGAGGCGATTCGCGCGATGTGCTTTTCATCAACGGGCGTTTCCCGGAAACAGACGACCAGGTTCATGGGTTCACTCCTCAATCAAATGCGCGCCCGCGGCGGGACGTGTGACAAACCAGGACGGCTTGATGCCGGTCTGCTCCTCGTATTGTGCGGAGATTCGCTGCGCCGCGGCGGGGGCCTTCTCCCTGTCGGCCAGGGTGACGGTCGAGCCGCCGAACCCGCCGCCGGTCATCCGGGCGCCGTAAACGCCGTTTTCAAGCCCGAGCCGCGCCGCCAGATCGATCAGCAGGTCGGTCTCGGGACAGGTAACCTCATAGTCCTCTTTCAGCGACCGGTGCCCGTCGTACATTTCGCGTCCGGCGGCCGGGTAATCGCCCCGGCGCAGCGCGTCGGCGAACCGCGCGGTACGTTCCTCTTCGGTCAGAAAATGCCGCGCGCGGCGGTAGATCCGCTCCCCGTCCGGCTCGGCCGCAATCCTGCTGCGCGCCCCTTCGAGCGCGGCCGTGTCGGCGTCACGCAGAAGCTCCACGCCCAGGATCTGCGCCGCCCGCGCGCAGTCGCTCCGCCGCTGGGGATATTCGCTTCCGGAAAGCGTGTGTTTCACGTTGCTGTTGATGACCAGAACCACGACATCCGGATTGTCGAGCGGGACCGACTGCCGCCGAAGGCTCCGGCAGTCGAGAAGCATGGCATGCCCCTCTTCCCCCATCGCCGAGATGAACTGGTCCATGATCCCGCACGGCATGAAGGCGTATTCATGTTCCGCCTTCTGGCAGAGGAGCGCCTTTTCGACCGGGTCGATTGTCCGGCCCGACGCCGCTTCAACGAGTGTGGCCACGGCAACTTCGAGCGATGCGCTGCTCGAAAGCCCGCCGCCCAGCGGAACATCCGAAAGGATCGCCCCCTGAAACGGTTCCGGGCGAAGCCCCTTTTCGAGGGCGCAGGCGACCGTCCCGCCGACGTAGCTCCGCCAGCTGACCTCGGCGGACGGCGCGTCCTTTTCGGCAAGGCTGAACTCGCCGGACTCATCGAAGATTTCGGAATAAAGGAGCGCCTTGCCGGAGGCGTCCCGGCGCGGACCGGCGGCAATCACCGTGTAGCGTTCAATCGCCATCGGAAAAACGAAGCCGCCGTTATAGTCGGTGTGTTCGCCGATCAGGTTGACGCGGCCGGGAGCGACGGCCAGCCAGACGGGCGCGACGCCAAAACGCGCGGCATACACAGACCGCGCGTTTTCCATCAGTTGGGTTACAGACATGCTTCTCAGAGATTCTTTGTGTTGCGGCGGTGGAAATAGGCGTCGCTCACCTTCCCCGACGAGGGACCGGGATTGTCGACGCGGCGCGGATTGTAGATCGGGGCGGTCACGCCGAACGAACTGACCTTGGCGTCCTTGGTGTTCTTATCGAAGATCGGCGCGATATTCGCGTGCGAGGTGACCGGCACCCCGCCCTTATCGGTCTGCCTGACGCCGCCCGGTTCCTGGTATCGTGAAACACGCGCGCTCTGCTTGTAGTGCGTCTCGCGGAGGAAGTCCGCCAGCGAGATCAGCGGAACGCTCTGTTTCTTCGCATCGTCGAGCAGATGCATATGCGCGTCGCGGACCTTGTTTTTCATCTCGTCGGTCATGTCCGGATCACTTTCGACAATCGACATGATCGGCGTATTGCTCGTTATGAGGTAATTCACGTCCGGATCGATCTGGCCGCGGATCTCACCGTCCCTGTCAATCCACGCGCTGACCGACGAGCCGCTCTGGCTGATCAGGTTGACCAGCAGATCGAGGTCGTCTTTGTTGTCGCCGTCCACATCGAGGAAATAGTCGAGCGCGACCTTAACCTGTTCGCCCGACTTCCAGAGCGGAGTGAAGATGTAGTCGCCCGGCACAAACGGATCCTCCATCTCGTCATTCAGAATGCGCGCCTCGCACTCGTGCGCGTCGACGACACGGATCACCTCAAGCGAGCCTTTCGACTCGAAAACCCCCTTGGCCAGGGCATCCTTCGAGTAGACGCCGAACGTCGTCAGCAGACGGACGCCGTCCGCCTCGCCTATATTGAGCCACACGACGCGGTTGAGCTGATCGACGTAGACGATCTTCCCGTCCGGAATTTCGGTCAGAGGATCGGTCAGCCGATCGACACGGTCGCGTAGCGACGCGTTGATGTTGGCGATCATCTTCACCGACTCCTCGGCGTCGGCGGTCTGCGTTTCGAGCTTGTCAATGAGGGCCTTGTCGTCCGCCTTCACTTCGGCAACGGCCTTTTCGAGCTGCGTCTTCTGCGCCTGCAGATCCTTATACCGGTTTTCGGCGTCTTCCTGGCGCTTGTCGTTTGTGTTGTTCAGATCGTCGGTTTTGGCGTCGAACGTCTCTTTTTGTGTATCAGCCTTGTCGGTCTCGGTATCGGCGATGAGTTTGTATGAGTCACGGTCCTTTGTCGCCTTGTCGAGCTGAAAATCCTTCTCTTTCAGATTCCGGACAAGGCCTTCAATCACCGAAAGGCACGTTTTCGGCGCTTCGGACTGATCGCCGGCAACGCTTTTCAGGCCCGCAGCGGCGCTGCTGACAACCGCTTCGGGGGAATCCCCGCCGGATCCGATCGCCGCGCCGAGCGTCTCGGCGTCTTTTTTAAGCGCGTCATTGTCTCTGCTAAGCTGACTTGTGAGGGCTTTGTAATCCTTCTCCTTCACCGTCGCGCTGTAGAGAGCCATCGCGGTGAAATACTCGCTGATCCCCAGAGCCAGGGCCAGGGTGAAGAAGACGAGCCCGACGATCGTCCAGGTGTTGCTGCCGGAATTACTCATATTGCTGCCGTTTCGTTACTGCTGGGAGCTTCGGTTTCTAACTTGGGGTCCGCCGCAAGAGGTCAGGGGTCTTTCGGCTCGCGGCGCCGGAAGACCGGCGCGTCGTCGCCGTCGCCCGGGGCTTCGGCGTCTGCGGAGAGCGAAGAGCCGGACGGCGTACTTTCCGGATCGATCTTCACCTGATCGGGGTTCAGGTTAAAGACCGAAGGCGCCGCACTGTTCGGGATGAGCGGCACACGGGTGGTGTCCGGCTTGGCGCTGAGCCCGCCGGGTCCTTCGAACCGCTCAACTTCCGATGTCTGACGGAAGTGGCTCCGCCGGAGGAACTCGTTCAGTTTCATGGGACGCAGACCGTCAAGCCGCGCCTCTTCGGTGAGTTTTGCGCGGGCTTCTTTCACCGCGGCGCGCACCTCTTCCGAAGCGTCCGCCGCGTCGAGAGCCTCATCGGTCGGCGTGTTGCTCTCAAGCAGATAGGTGGTATCGGTGGTGATCTTCCCGCGCAGCTCGCCGTTCCTGTCAATCCACGCGTCGACCTCGCCGCCGGTCGCATTAATGATGTTTACCAGCAGATCCAGATCGTCGGCTCCGTCACCGTCCACATCGAGGTAATAGTCAAGCGCGTAGCCGATCCGTTCCCCCCTCTGCCAGAGGGGCGTGTAGACGAGATCACCGCGCGCGATCGGGTCGGTCATTTCGGCTTCGAGAACGCGTTCGGCGGCGCCGTCTCTGTCGACCGAGCGGATCACGCTTCTGAGCGTCGCCTCATCGTCGATGATCCGCGCGTCCGACTGGTCGTCCCCGACGAACCGGATCACCTCCACCGCCCCTTTCGGCGCGATTTCACCCTGCTGGCGGGCGCTGTCGTCGAAGATGGCGAACTTGGTCAGAAGACGGAGCCCCTGATTCTTGCCGATGTTCAGGCGCACGACCCGGTCGTCCTGGTCAACGTACACCACCACGCCGTCCGGCTCTTCGAAGTACGGGTCGGTCAGCTGCTCGATTCTGGTACGGAGAACCGCGTTGATTTCAGCGATCGTCCTTACCGACTCCTCGGCGGCGGCGGTCTGCTTTTTCAGGTGCTCGCGGTTCACCGCCGCGGTCCGTTTCGCCTGCTCGACCTCGCGCACCTGGTCGACCGTCTGAACCGAAAGGGAATCATACTCCTTGGCGGCTTCGACCATCTCCTTTTTGTTCGTGTCGGTGATCCGGTCGATTTCGGCATCGAAATCGGCCTTTTGGGTAACCGCGCGTTCATCCTCGACCGCGGCGGTCATGAAATGCTGGTCGCGGTCGGCGTTCGCCTGCTGAATGTCGGCGTTCCGCTGGCCGATCTCCCCGACCAGTCCGCGGATCGCATCGGCGCAACTGGAATAGTCAACTCCGCCGAGCCCTTTGAGACGCTCTTCGAGGTCTTTCGAAATATCCTCGGTCTTCATGTCGGGGGAATAGCCGAGCGTCTCTTTCAGCCGGCCGTCCCATTCGAGGAGCGTGGCGTTATCGCTGACGCCGGAATTGTATGCGCTCAGCGCGCTGGCGAGATCCGCGTTTTTCTTCTGCAGGGCTTTGGCGGTAAAATATTCCCCGATACCCAGACCCAAGGTCAGAACAATGAAGATGATCGACATCACCGTCCAGGTATTGTTATCAGAACTGCTCATATCAAGTACTCACCGCTCACCCGCGCGGGGCGCCGACTTTGGATCGTTTGACATCATACCGAATCGCTCCCCCAAACGGCCCAAAAGGACAATTCCCCCCCTAATATATATTAAAATAGGGAATTTGGATCGTCAACAATCGGTATCGGCAAAGACGTAAAAAGTTCCATCTTTCTCCGCGATTTTAACGAATTTAACCGCTTTGGGGGTTGTACGAACCGTGGAAAAAGAGTAACCTTCCGCGGATCCGTCTGTCGGCAAAGGGGAACCAATCGAATGCGGCCAACCGAAATCCTCCCGAAAACTCACTCATCCGGAGCGGTTCACCCGCTCCTGGCGGCGGTATTGTGCCTGATCCTGGGCTGTCAGGGGATCCCCCCGTTCCACAGCCGCGGCTCGAAAGACTCCCGCCGGCCGGAACTCGGCCGTGAAGGGGTCGCCGCGTTCGAACGGGGTGAATACGACCTGGCCGCCGAAAAGTTCGTTCAGGCGATCAAAAGCGACGAAAACGATCTCCTTTCGCGCCGCTACTACGGCGAAATACTCTGGCGCAACGGCAAAAAGAACGATGCCGTTCATGTTTTAACCGACGCCGCCGGCCGGGAAGGCACTCCTGAGGAGCGGGCGGCAATCTGCGAATCGCTCGCCGAAAAGTTTCTCGAATCGGACCAGGCGGCTTCGGCGCTCCACTACGCCGACAAGATGATCGAACTGACTCCGCGCCGGTACAAAGGATGGCAGCTCCGCGCGATGGTCTGTCAGGAGATCGGCAAGAAGGACGAGGCGCTGGCCGACTACCACCGCGCGCTCCGGCTGGCGCCGAACGACAAGAATCTGATCAGGAGTCTGGCGGTGCTTGAAGGGGAGCTCGGGGACGACCGGGCCGCGCTGGCGGTCTGGGAGGAGCTCGGCCGCCTCTATCCGAGCCGGAGCCAGCCGGTCGAAGTCCTGCTGGGAAAAGCCGAGGCATGCCGTCATCTGGGACGGGGCCGGCAGGCGGCGGACTGCTACACAGCGGCGATCGAACAGAATCCGGACGATCCGGCTCTCTACCGGACTCTGGCCGACATCTACCTGGAAAACCGGGACACCGAATCGGCGCGGGCGATCGCGGCCCGCGCCGCCGAACGCTTTCCCGACAGCCGCGACATGGCCGCCCTTCCGGCGCGGGTCGACGAGATCGCCGCGCGCGAAGGGACCGCCGGGATCAAGTGACGGCGCTTTTCACCGCGCGTACTCCCGACATTTCGTTTTTTCAGCTCTCCGCGGCGAGCGCGTCGAAATCGACGTCAATGCGTACCGCGAGAATCCCGCCGGCATCAAGATCAAATTTGAGCAGATGGGAATCGATCGGCTGGTAAGACTCACCCGCCGGCTGATCGAAAAGATTGACCGGCCCGGCCGAACGGATCGGGAACCGGGAGGCAAGACGGACTTCGGTATCCCTGCCGCGCGTCTCGTGCAGCAGGACGCGAAAACCCGCCAGACGCGCCGATTCCGGAGCTCCCTCTTCCGCCGGTTCATAAACCGGCTTTAAGTCGATGACCGCCGCCGACGCGGGAGAAACGTCGAGAAAGCGCTCGGCTCCCGGCGATCTCACCTCAACATCATCGAGCACGATCGGCTCGGGCGCCGCGCGGCGCCTCGCCTCCGCGAGCGGATCGGCCAGGTCGATGCCGACCGCGAACCGGAAGACGCGCCCCTCTTCGCCGCGGGTCAGGAGAACGGCATCCGCGCCGCGCGCGCCGACCCGGCGGTAGAACGGAAGCCCGCCGCCGAGGATCGAAATCCCGAGCTCCTTTTCACTCCGAATATCAAGGAGATCCGGCGCCTGGAAAAAGTCGCGCGTCGTTTCCCAGAAGATGCCGTGGCACGCCGGGCGAAGCTCCGCCAGGTTATCGTTCCATGCCAGGCGGAGTCCGTAATACTCATCCCACGGGGCGTCTTCCGGCAATACATCGGGAATGAACTCCAGCTCGACATCGATCATGCGGCTTGTCCGGCGCGCGCCGATCCGCTGCCGGAACCCCGCAAGGCGTTCGCCGCTCGGCGCGACCAGTGTACCGGTTATTTCGAGCTCCGCCTCAAGCGGACCGGGTGAGAGCACTTCGATCTTCTCCGCCGACATGATGGAATAGCCGTACGCGCCGGAAAGCTCGCTCCGATGATCCTCGCGCAGCCGATTCCCGGCAAGCTTCATCACCGCCTGCCAGGCGATCCGGTTCCCCATCCCCGGCTGATTCAGAATTCCGCGCCGGCCGTTAATCTGGGCGGTAATCCGCGTGCGGACCGACCGCACCTCACCGGTGTCCGCGTCGATTTTCATCGTAAAATAGTTTGTGCGGATTGTATAGAAGCGTTCCGTCCCCCCGTCTTTGAACCGGACCGTTTCGAACTCCACCATGCGGTTCGGATCGGTCGGCTCTTCACCGCGGATCCTGCCGGCCAGGCGCGAGAGGAAATTTTTCCTCTTCGGCGAGGAATCGGCCGGCGGCGGCAGGGGTGCGTCATCCTTTTGCAGGGCGAGAACGGTGTAGGGAGGAACCGTCACCGCCGTACGCCGCAGACCCGGCGCGGTGAGCGTCCTGATATACTCCTCGGTAACCGGCAGCCGGACAAATGCGCCGTCGGTCTCGTAGATAACCGGCACCGGCGCCATATTTACCAGCAGAATCCCCTTCCCCGGCGCGGGATCCCCGGTCAGAAGGCGGGCGAACGCCGCGGCGACCGGCGCGGCATCGGCGATGACGCGTTCGGCTCCGGCAAGACGCGCAATACGCCGCGACTCATCGGCGCGCATCGGTTCTTCGGCACGGGCCTTTTCCGTGTCCTCCTCAAAACCCTCCAGCGCGGCGCGCCACGGAAAAGAGATTTGTTCGGCCAGATCGTCTTTCAGTTCGTCGAGCGGCGCGGCGGCGCCGAGGAGCGTTTCGAACCCGTCCAGCGCGCAGATCGACCGGCATTCGTGCCGAAGCCCGGCAAAAAGGGCGAGCGCCGCGGTCCGGCTCATCCGCGCCGAAAGGGTGCGCAGAAGCGGCCAGACCGAAACGGGATTCCGCCGTCCGTCCCGCGCGGCGCGGGTCAGAAAGTTTGTTCGGAACGCGTCCTTTTCGAGCGTGAGCCCGACACCGGTTTCGTCGGTCTTTTTGAAGAACTCGCCGAGCGAAAGGACCTCTCCCAATACCGGCGCGAACTTTGTCATACGCGCCATATCGCCGAACCAGACCGATTCTTTTCCCGGGCGATGCTTGTAGATCGCCGAAAGGGCGCGGTCGCCGCTCGACGAATAGCCGACGCGGTCGGGCAGGAGCATATAATCTTTGGCGTTTCCCCCGTCATACGCCGGGCGCGAAAGACAGCCGATCCTCACGCGGCCGGGCGCCTTCCAGTCGACGCGGCTCTGCACCTGATCGGTCCCCTTCCAGCCGTCGTCGGTAAAAAGGAGCGCGTTTCTGCAGTTCGCCAGGGCCAGAATCTGCGGCAGAACCGGTGAATAGCCCGCCTCGCACCGTCCGAAGACGCGCGGCACCGTCCCCAGAATCTCGTAGTACCGTTCCCACCCCAGAAGAAGCCGTTCCGCAGTCTCGGCGGGTGACAGAAGTCCCAGAGGGGACTCGTTCAAGTCGCCGCCGATCAGAGTCACACGGCCGGCGGCAATCTCCCCTTTGAGGAGCGAAAGGATATCCGGAAACTCATCGCGCAGAAGCGCCAAATGCCGTGTCGGAAGGAGAAGATTCGTCACTTCATCCCGCTTTGCGCGCCGGGAAAGCGTTTCCTCCAGCCGGGAGAGCGTCCCGCGCGAGACAACAGTCAGATCGAGCAGATTCATCGCCTTCGGAAAGAAGTACTCTTTCGCTTCGGTCAGGAGCTCGAACGCGCGGCGGATCCGTTTTTCGAATTCCCCGCGATCCCCCGCCCCGAGCGCCTTGGCGGCGGCCAGTCCGTTTTCGCGGAATCCCTGTGTATCGAGGTTGCTCATGTACCGGAGTTTCCGCGAGAAGAGTTCCGAAACGAAATAGCTGTAACCCAGCGCGTAGAAGGTTTCGACGTCATCCTCGGCGTCGGCCGGTTCAAGATCGAACGCTTCAAGACACGCACGGGTCATTTCGGCGCGGTTCTGCCGATCACTGATGATCACCGTCCCGGTCTCTTCGGCGCGCCGGAGCCAGTCGCGGGGAACCTGCCCCATGGCACAGGGAGGAATCAGGATCAGATCATGTTTCTTGCCGGGAGACGGCGTTGCCGCTCGGTCCCACGAAGGAAGCGCGCCGAAATGCCGAATGAGCGCCGGATGGTAGAGCGCGGTCCATGCCGAGAAGATCTGATCGGCCTCTTTCGCGGTCCGATAGATCGAAAAATCCTCGAGACTGTAGCAGGGGAGAATGGAAATCAACGGACACGGCCTCGCGCTGATGACAAAATAGGTAATTTAGAAAATTATATCAATAAAAAACCGGGCAATCACCAGACCGGAAAGGGGAAGGGGGGGGTGGTCCAGGAGAATTGCCCGGTAAGGACTTATGAATTGGGGGAGCGGCAAACTCCCCCGCCTCAAATTTCAGCCGCATTATACCAGAAAATCTACCGGAGTAAAGAGCCCCCGGCTGAAATTTCGGGAACAAAACGTCTTCATTCGGTCCAGGCTTCCAGATAGCGCGCCATCTTGTGCAGGTCGCTGCCGACCTTGACGGGACGCTGGTAGGCGCGGAGCTTATCCATATTGATGAGATCTTCGAACGGCGGGAACGAAAGGTTCATCGTATCCTGTACCGAAATCATGACGCCGCTGATATTCTTTTCGCAGAGGGCGCGGTAACAGCCGACCCCGATCTGGCTTCCCAGAATGACATCGTACGCCGTCGGAGCGTTGCACCGGACCTCATAACCGAACTGGAGCCCGACCATTTTGCGGGGTTTCCCGGTCCGTTTTTTGTACTCTTCGGCAATCAGGCGGCCCAGGCGGCTGCTGTATTTGAGCTGCGAGACGGGGAAATGCCCGAACGAATCCGGCTTGAGCGAGCGGTATTCGTCGTCGGAGATGCATTTGCGGATTTCGGCGATCGGGAGAAATTCGGCGATCCCTTCGGAGATGATGGCGACGAAACTTTCGTTCCCCATCGCTTCGCGGGCCAGAATCACGTCGACGCAGTGATCGACGACCTTCTTCATATCGAAGACGGTCCGCATGAGCGGCTTCCCTTCGGCATCGGTAATGACCTTTCCCGTTTCGGGATCGATCGTCTCTTCCTTCGTCTGCCACTCCTCGCACATGTCTTCAAGCCCGATCACGAGGCTCGCTTCGCCGGCGACCGCGGCGCCGTAGGCGAGCCACGCGGCCTTACGGCCCATCAGCTGGCAGATATAGCCGCCGCCCGCGGCCTGCGAGTCGGCCAGAAGGTTCCGGATCTGTTTCGCAAGCATTTCAACGGCGGTAAAATAACCGAACGTGAACGGGATCCCCTCGTAGTCGTTATCGATCGTTTTCGGCAGATGAACGATCTTGAGCCGTTTCTGGTCCGCCGGAAGATCGTCCATGAAGAGCTTGAACTTGGCGGCGGTGGTCAGGGTGTCGTCACCGCCGATCGAGACGAGCGCATCGATTCCCATCGAGCAGAGCGCCTTATAGACGGTCATCAGGGGTGCGGTCTTTTCGGGATCGCGCAGATCGGCGTGGGTCTTGAGATGTTTTCCGGGATTGACGCGGGCGGTTCCGATGCAGATGCCCTGTTCGGTCCGGAGCCCTTCGAGATTTTCCTTGTCGAGCCGGATATAGGCTTCCCCTTCTTTGAGGACGTCGCCGTCCTTATAGTCGGCCAGGTAGGTGTACCCGTGCTTCATCCCGTAGACCTCGACACCGGCCTGCTGGAAACAGGCGGCAGCGCTTCCGATCACCGCATTGGCGGCGGGGGCGGGCCCGCCGGAGAAGAGGATAGCGACCTTTTTAACATCAGAAACGGGTTTTTGGGGACTGGCAAGCGGAATCGACATGGAAAATCGTCCTTTCTGGAATTGAACTTATCCGGTGGTTCCCGCGGAACCGTGCCGCGGGGAACCGCAACATGCGAAATCAAACACTCCGAACCTCCCGCCCGAAAGCGCTGCAACAGGCGCGTCTCCCGGCGCGGGATACTTCCGCCTATTATGACCGGGATACCGATTTTTAAAATACCCCCCCGACACCGGCCTTGCGGGCCGATCTCCCAGGACAAAGGGAAAAAAGCGCGCCAAAACTTTATCTATCTTGCCTAACCGGAACAATGCGCATTAACGGTACATCAGGTATGTTTGGAACGACTGGTATCACTGTCACTACCTGTACGGCCAATTGTTAAAAACCGTCTGATTCGTTTTTTTGTGAATAACGTTTCTACATCCCTTTCCGATACTTTTGGGGAAATCAGTTGTTCCCTAAAAAGGGGCAAGGTTCGCACGGATCGCGAATCCCGCAAAACCCGCGCTGCGAGCGAGAAACCGCGCCCCTTGTAATTTCTATCTAAGGAAGGTGAAACATGGAAGTCAAAAGAATCTTTGGACGGACACTGTTGCTCGCCGCGGTCTTCGGAGCGGCGAGCATAACGATGGCTGACGAAGACAGCGGATTCATCTCGACCGATTCTTCAGCCACAGCCGCCGCGATCGAAGCGGTCGATACCGACATCCCGACGGCGGCACCGGCCGACTCGGCGAAAACCGGGACGATCGCGAACATCGTCAAACACGACACAACTTCTGCCTGGGACATCATTGAGTTCAGCGGCTTTGTGAACGGCGGCAGCATCATGAACACGCACGGCGCCACCTACAACATGGTCGGCTGCAATTCGGACCGTGATATCCAGCTGAACACCGCCTATCTCCGTGCCTTCAAAAAGGCGCAGACCGGACATGGCGTCTTCGACTGGGGATTCGGAACCGACGCGCTCTGGGGGAGCGAAGGACACCTGTTCCGCGGCTACACCGGACTGGACAGCGACTGGGCGACCGGCCACCGTTCATCGGACTACAACGGTGTCGCGGACCTTTCGGACCGCGAGCGCGAAAATTACGCCGGCGCCATGCCGCAGCTCTACGGCGAACTTTCGGCCTATAACTGGAAGTTCAAGGCCGGCCGGTTCTACTCGCTCATGGGTTATGAGGGCCCGGGCGACAGCCGGTTCTTCTACACCTACGGCCGCACGTTCGAAATGACCCCGGTGACGCACACCGGCGCGATCGCCACTTTCTGCGGCATTCAGAACATGGAGTGGTCGCTCGGCTGGGTCATGGGCGAAAATAACATGTTCAGCCGCGGCTATGACGAAAGCCTGATCACCGGCGGTGTGAAGCTGTACAACGGCGACTGGGTTTCCCTGAAATACGCCTTCGTGGCCGGCGACGGCGCGATGGGCGGGACCGGCGGCGATCTGTTCCGCAACGACGTTGTGCTGACCGCCAACCTCGGCAACTGCTGGGGCGCCGCCTTCCTGTTCAACTGCGGGAAATTCGACGGCGAAGGCGGAGGGTCCTGGGGAACCAGCGCGACGCTCAACGACCTGGCGCAGTATTACGGCAACATAAAATACCAGTCCTGGGGAACCTACCTCTACTACACGCTTTCCCCGAACTGGAAGCTCGGAACCCGTATGGAATGGCAGCGCGGAGTCGACACTGACGAGACGGACGGGATGGAAATCCTGGAAATCTCGGCCGGCGTCAACTGGATGCCGACCGCCTGCGACAACTTCGCGATCCGTCCTGAAATCCGCTATGACAAAGCGCATATGGCGGACGCGTCGGGATACGACGGAATGTTCGGCAACGGCCTGGCGCACGACGACCAGTTCACTCTCGCGTGCGATATGATCTACAAGTTCTGACCCCGGCTCCGGCCCCGGCCCGAACGAAGAAGCGGGAAGCCCCGAACCCGGGTCTTCCCGCTTTTTATTCTCTCTGAACGCGGACCCGCGTCTTTTACCGCGCGGTCCGCAGATCGTCGGCAGTACGGTCTATCCAGCGGATGAACCGGAAATCGAGCTGCCGCGGATCGATCTCTTCCGAAAACCTGAATCCCTCTTTCGGCGCCAGATCCCACGATTTCATCTCGTTCAGGAGGGCGCCGCAGGTCGGATTGACTCTCATCGGCGTCACCGCGACCCGACCGGAGGCGACGGCATCGTAATCGGTCGACGCGCCGGTCGGCTCCGAAGGATTCGGATTCGGCCGGTCCGACAGCCAGTAATACGGCCGGGCGATCGGATCGTGCCGTTTTTCATAGGAGCCCCAATGCGGAGTCACGTCGATCGGCACGATCGCCGGAGTCCGGTCGGCATCGTCTTTGAGCGCCGCGAACGGAATGTTGACGTTGTACAACGTCCCCGGTTCGCAGGGGTGTTCCAGGAGCCGCCCGATCAGCACTCCGGCGAGTTCCGCCACGCGGTCGATCGGCGCGCCGGGACGCAGATCCGAAAACTGGGTCGAAACCGCCACGCTCGGGATTCCCTGCCATGCGCTCTCCTGCACAGCGGCGACGGTACCGGAATAGAGGACGTTGATTCCGACATTCAGACCGTTGTTGATCCCGCTCACCACCAGATCGGGCCGCCACCCGGCAAGTTCGGCGATCCCGATCTTCACGCAGTCGACCGGGGTCCCCTCGACCGCGAACCCCCAGAACTTGCCGCGGCGGTACGCCTTTTTGACCGTCAGCGGATTCAGAAAGGTGATCCCCTGCCCCACCCCGCTCTGTTCGGTTGCGGGCGCTGCTATACAGACCTCGCCGAATCGGCGGAGAACACCCGCCATCGCCGCCAGTCCGATCGAAAGAATGCCGTCGTCGTTCGTCAGTAGAATACGCATCGATTTACAGTCCGGTTCGGTGAAAACTTCTGGAATCGCAGAAGGCGGCCGATCTCCTATCAGCCGCGCTTACACTGGCATAAGCGCGCATAATACCGCAGACGCCTCCCGGAGGCTATTCTACCCGTTTTCGGGCGTTTGACAAGAATATTTCCCTCAAACCGCCGAAAACGCGGCTTCACCCGCCTGGCGCAAAGAGGGCGGCCCGCTAAAATAAACTGGTCGGCCATTCGCTTCCGACGGCTCCCCCGCAGCGGGGAACGGCGCATCGTCAGTCCAGAGATAAAAGTTTTGAAATGATCGGCATCATCAACTACAAAGCGGGAAATTCACACAGCGTGATGAACGCGTGTGAAAAGATCGGCGTGGAATGCAAATACATCGGCGGTCCGGACGATTTCGCGGGCGTCTCGGCGGTGATTCTGCCAGGCGTCGGGTCGGCGAAGGCGACACTCGACTCACTGCGCGAGATCGGCGTCATGCCGAAACTTGAAGAACTTGTATTAAAAGAAAAAATTCCGTTCCTGGGGATCTGCGTGGGGCTGCAGATTCTCTTTGAACACAGCGAAGAGGATGACACGGACTGCCTGGGGTGGATTCCGGGAACCGTCGTGAAGTTCAATGAAAAGAACGTCCGGGTCCCCCAGATCGGGTGGAACCGTCTGAGTTGGAAACGGGACGACCCGCTCCTCCGCGGACTCAACGAGACGGAGTTCTTCTACTTCGTCAATTCGTATTACGCCAAGCCCGCCGACGGAGCGGATCTGCTGGCGGCCGCCGATTACGACGGCGAGTTTTGCGCCATGATCCGGCGTGAGAACATTTACGCCAGCCAATGCCACATCGAAAAGAGCGGCATGGTCGGTCTGACGGTCTTAAAGAACTTTTGCGGGGGAGCGGCGAATCAATGTTAGCCAACAGACTGATCGCCTGTTTTGACGTGATCGGCGGCAAGGTCACCAAGGCGAGCCAATTCCAGAACAACATCGATATTGAAGACGCCGTCACCGCCGCCAAACGGATCTACGAGATGCAGATCGACGAGCTCATCTTCTACGATGTGACGGCGAGCGCTGAAAAGAGGCCGATCGATCTGAATCTGGTCGAAGCGGTCGGCAAGGAGGTTTTCGTCCCCTACACCGTCGGCGGCGGGATCCGGAATCTGACCGACATGTACAACGTTTTAAAGTCGGGCGCCGAAAAGATCAGCGTCGACTCGATGGCGGTGCGGAACCCGGAGATCATCGCGCAGGGGGCGAAGGAGTTCGGCAGCCAGTGCATCGTTCTGAGCATGCAGGTCAAACGGGTCCCGAAGAGCGGGAAGATCCCGTCCGGCTACGAGATCGCGATCGACGGCGCCCGGGTCTTTACCGGCATGGACGCCCTGGAATGGGCGAGGCGGGGCGCCGGGCTGGGAGCGGGCGAAATCGTGGTCAACAGCATCGATAACGACGGCACGCATCACGGCTACGATCTCGAAATCACCGGGCTGATCGCGGAAAACGTCCGAATCCCCATTGTCGCCTCGGGGGGCGCCGGGAAGCCGGAACATCTTTACGACGTCTTTACCCAAACGCAGGCATCGGCGGGAATTATCAGTTCGATGCTCTACTCGCCCAGGCTCGAACGGAACTACACGGTTCGGGAGATCAAAGAGTACCTCCAAGGCCGCGGCGTCGAAATCAGACCGTATATTCTCAGGCAGGCGTAACCGGCCGCCTTTTTTCTCCTCCGAAAACCGACCCCGCCCCGACGGTAAGGGACGGTAAGCGCCGGGCGGGGCCCCCGGGCTCTTCCGCCGTCCGATTAGACGTTTTCGGGATTCGGAACAACGAACCCGTCCCGGTAGTCGCGGGTGAGCATGGCGTCGGCGGCGCTGTTGCCGACGAAGGATTCACTGTCGGGATCGAATTTGAGGTTCGCACCCATTGAGATGGGGGTCCTTTCCGGATCGACACCGTTTGCCGCCAGGTGATCGAACGTGCGGCGGAGCGTGGCGATGTTGTCGTCCTGCCCCGGAATGCCGGAAATGACGCGCTCGGCCTCGGCGGGAGAAACACGGTTCTCTTCTCCCATGTAATACGAGATGTTCCCCAGATGCGCCAGTCCGGCGGAAAGAAGTCCGACCCGGGCATCGGCGCTGAGTTTTTCAGGGGTCCTGTTCGCGACACAGTCGACGAAGTTCCGGAAATGATCGTTGTCGTCACCGCCGGTGAACCGGGCAGTCTCGTTTCCGTCGTTGTCGAATGCCGCCGCCAGTCCGTAGTCCGATTCAACAATGAACCCTTCCGAACCGTAAACAATCACGCCGATTTTGGCGTCCAGCAGCGGGTCAGTCTCCAAACCGCGTGTTTCAAACACCAGGGAACGGCCGCTGCGGTAACCGAAAATGGAGACTTCGGTGTTGGCGGTATCGCCCGCGTCGATGTAGGCGTCGTCGTTCCGTTCGGCCTGATAGCCGAGCCGGCCGCCGTAGGAGATGACCGAGGCGGGGAATTCGGTTTCGCCCAAAAAGAGGCGGGCGAGATCGATTTCATGGGCTCCCTGATTCCCCATATCGCCGTTGCCGTAGAGACGCTGCCAGTGCCAGTCATAATGGAGTTTCGGACGGGTCATCGGATCGACGACCGGCGCCGGACCGCTCCAGAGGCTGTAATCGACTCCCTCCGGAACCGGATAGACGCCGAGCGCTCCGATTGACCGCCGGCGCTTGTAGCAGAGTCCGCGGGTCAGGCTGATTTCACCGAGATTCCCCCCGGCTGCGTATGCCGCGGCCGGCCGAACCGCCGAATAGGAGCGGCCCTGGGTGCCGACCTGACAGCAGCGGCCGTATTTCCGGGCGGCAGCGGCGAGCGCCTGACCTTCACGGACGTTATGGCAGATCGGTTTTTCAAGGTAGGTGTCTTTCCCCGCCTGCATCGCCCAAACTCCGCAGAGGGCGTGCCAGTGATTGGGAGCGGCGCAGCTGACAATATCGATGTTTCTGTCGTCGAATCCTTCGCGCATGTCCCGAATCTCGAACGGGCGTTTCTGTGTCCGTTCCTCAATGTAGTCGGCGATACGGGCCGAATGGGCGGGATCGGGATCGCAGACGCAAAGAATCCGTGTTCGGCTGTCTTTAAGGTATTCAAGTGTATGGTCGTAACCGCGGCCGCCGCATCCGACCAGCATGACACCGAGCGTTTCATTCGGACCGTGCGGACGATCCTGGGCGCGTGCCTTTTGCGGAACGGAGACCGGGCCGAAGACGGAGATTGCCGCCGCGGCCAGAAAAGAATCGCTTAGAAAGGCTCTTCGGGAAAATTTTTTCATCTTTTTTCCTTTCCTCAAAGGGATGGGTACGCTAAGAGACCGGACAGTCCGGTTATACCGAAAACCGGTTCAATAGTAAAGCCGCGGGCCGATGGCCGCAACCGCGAAGCCCGTCTGCCCGGCCCGCGGACGGGACGATTTTCGGATTTTCCCTGATTTCAGCGCTCCCCCGTCTGGAATAAAACCGCCAAACCCGTTAAAATGTTTTTTTGGCCGGGCGCGGAAGCGTCCGGTTCCCACAGATCGAAGTTTGAAGAGGAGTCAGGTCATGGCAGATTTCAAGGCCTTCGTTGAACAGTCAATCGCCGATTTGCGCAAGCAGATCGGTTCGGAACGGGTGGTTTGCGGACTTTCGGGCGGAGTCGATTCCGCCGTCACCGCCGCGCTGGTCGCCAAAGCGGTCGGGAACCAGCTGACGTGCATTTTCGTGAACACGGGTCTTATGAGAAAAGGCGAGATCGAATCGGTCGCCGATGTCTTTCAGAAGAACTTCGATTCGAAACTGGTCGTCGTCGACGCCGAGGACCGTTTCCTGGCGAAACTGGCGGGCGTCACCGATCCGCAGCAGAAGCGGAAGATTGTCGGGAAAGAGTTCATCGACGTTTTCGCCGACGAGGCCGCCAAGGTGAACGGCGCCAAGTTCCTGGCCCAGGGAACGATCTATCCCGATATCGTCGAAAGCGGCGGCACGCCGGACAAGCCCGCCGGAATGGTCAAGTTCCACCACAACGTCGGCGGCCTGCCCGACGACCTTGAATTCGAACTGGTCGAACCGCTCCGCGACCTTTACAAAGAAGACGTCCGCCAGGTCGGCCGCGAGCTCGGTCTTCCGGCGGAGATCATCGAACGTCATCCTTTCCCCGGCCCCGGCCTTTCGGTCCGCTGTCTGGGAGAGGTCACCAAACAGAAGCTCGACACCCTGCGCGAGGCCGACGCCATCGTTCGGGAAGAGATCCGCAAGGCGGGGTATTACAACAAGGTCTCGCAGGCGTTCGCCGTCATTCTGCCGATTCAGAGCGTCGGGGTCCGTGACGGCTCCCGTATCTACGAATCGACGATTGTGGTCCGCTGCATTTCGACGGGCGACTTCGTCACCGCCGACTGGACCCGGATCCCCTTCGAGACGATCGACGCGATTTCAAAGCGGATCACCGCCGAGGTTCCCGGCGTCAACCGCGTCGTCTACGACGTCACCCCGAAACCGCCCGCGACGATCGAGTGGGAATAACGCCCGGACGGAGTTCGGACGAATCCCGCATTCAGGGGAAGAAGCGAAAAGGGCGCTTCTTCCCCTTTTTCATTTTCGGGCGGTATCGCGGAATTCGCCGGGACAGTTCCGCCGATCTTCCCTGAATTTGAAAAGCGGGTCCGGAAGGTGTAAAATGATGGGGTCACCGGCGGTTTCCCCTTCCCGGACCGATACCGCGTCATTGAACCAACAACCCGCAGCAAGCTCGGGAAAACAAGGAGTCGGACAAAATGAATCATTTCTTCAAGCGGTCGTTCTTTTTTCTTTTCACCGCGGCGTTTCTGTTTGCCGGTCTTTTCGGCGG
>ONWH01000020.1 GCA_900321495.1 uncultured Planctomycetota bacterium | reverse complement strand
GGTATCGACTGGCCCTACCGCCCCCTTCATCTGATCGAATGGGGCGGTTCGACCGAAAACAACATCGTCGCGGAACATTGTATGAGTTTCAGTCCGTTCCTCGACGAAAATCCGAACGCGGCGCCGGAAGAGCGGTTCAAGGCGGCCGGGAGCGGTTTGGACGGCAAAATGACGGTCTGGACGTCGGCCGACGGAATTCACTGGGCCCCGAAAAACGACGGACGGCCCGTTTACGAGCCGGGAACGCCGAACGCGTTCGACTCGCAAAACGTCGCGTTCTGGTCGGTGAAAGAGGAGAAGTACGTTCTCTATTACCGCGTCTGGGATCCCCGGGGATTTCGTTCCGTCGAAAGGGCGGTTTCCGACGATTTTCTCCATTGGACGAAAGAGAGAATGATCGACGTTCCGGCGGAAAGCGTGCCGAAGACGAATCGCGGCGAATTTTACACGAACCAGATTCAGCCGTATTACCGCGCGCCGCAGATCTATATCGGGTTTCCCGCCCGATACACCGACAACGGGGTGACGGAATCGTTCAGGCTTCTGCCGGAACAGGAGGAACGCGCGATTCGCATGAAAGTCAATCCGCGTTTCGGCACGGTCACGCCCGACTCGATTTTCTTCTTTTCCCGCGACGGGTATCTCTTCCGACCCTCGAACGACGTGTTTCTCGCGCCCGGTCTTAAGACCCGGTACAACTGGGGATACGGCGACAACTACATCGGCGCCGGTATCGTCGAAACGCAGTCGCCGGAAGACGACGAGGGACGGGAACTGTCGTTCTACGTCAGCGAGTCGTCCTTTACCGGATACGATCTGCGCTGCCGGCGTTACACGCTTCGCATCGACGGGTTCGCGTCGCTCCACGCCAAGACGAAGCCGGGCCTGGTGACGACCACGCCGCTGACCTTTACGGGAAAAGAGCTCTCGATCAACGCCGCGACGAGTGGTTTCGGATCTGTTCACGTCGAAATCTGCGGACCGGACGGAACGCCGATTCCGGGATTCACGAAGGACGAGTGCGATATGATTTACGGCGATTCGCTCGACCGGCGCGTTTCCTGGAACGGATCGAAAGATGTCTCGTCCCTCGCCGGAAAGCCGGTCGTCCTGCAATTCTATCTTTGCGAAGCGGATGTTTATTCGCTGATTTTCACCGACTAGCCGTTCGCCGTCAGCGGTTGAGGTACTCCATCTGGCCGCTCCAGCCGAGTTTTTCGCGCAGGGCGTGATAGTAACCCCGTTCGGGAAGCCGGACCAGGCGGAGCGAAACCGGCGCGCGGCGAACCACGACGCGGTCGCCCGGCAGCATCGACAGGGACGAGTCGCCGTCGGTGACGACGAAGATTTCGCGGTTCAGGATCCGCAGCTCGTAGACGCGGTCCGCCGAATCGACGACCGGCCGGTAGCTGAGCGAGTGCGGGTTGAGCGGCGAGATGACCACCACGTCGAGCCCCTGTCGGATGATCGGCCCGCCTGACGAAAGGTTGTGCGCGGTCGAGCCGATCGACGTGCTGATCAAAACGCCGTCCCCGTGATAGGTCGTCGCCGATTCGCCGTCAACCGAAAGCTCAACGTGAATGATTTCAAACGGCGGGCCTCCCAGGAGAGCGACCTCATTGACGGCGAATTTCCGCGCTACACAGACCTCGTCCCGCTCGTTGACCGGACCGGCTTTCGCGGTCCGCGCGTCGACGTCGGAAAGACGGCGCCAGAGGGAGCATTCCAAAAGGACGTTCTCCTGAATCGGGAACGCGCGGAAATCGTTGCCGTCGAGGAACGGGATCAGATCGTCGGGCATCAGGCCCGAAAGAAACGCCAGCGAACCGACGTTCACCGCCAGGATCGGAATCTGGTTCTCTCCCAGCTGGTGGATGGCGCGCAGGACCGAGCCGTCCCCGCCCAAAACGACGGCATAGTCGGCTTTCACCGCCGACATGTCCTTTTGGCCGGTGAAATCCTCGGCAACGATCCGCACACGCCTTTTCAGCTCCGGCAGGAGCCGTGCCGCGGTTTCGGGAACCGAGGCGCGGCTGCCGTTGCCGAGCCAGATGACGTCGGCTTTCTCTCGTTTTTTCCCCGCCATAATAAGATTCGGTAATTACCCCGGCGGCCAGCCGAACTTGCGGCCGCCGATCAGGTGATAGTGAAGGTGAGGAACCGTCTGACAGGCGTCCGGCCCGCAGTTGGTGACGATTCGATACCCGTTTTCGGCGATTCCTTCTTTCCGGGCCAGGCCGTTCATCACACAGTAGAGATGCCCGATCAGAGGGGCGTCCTCTTCGGTGATGTCGTTGGTCGACCGGAGTTCCTTTTTCGGGATCACGACGATATGCGTCGGCGCCTGCGGCGCGATGTCGCGGAACGCCAGGCACAGGTCGTCTTCGTAGACGATGTCGGCCGGAATCTCCCTGTCGATGATCTTCTTAAAGATGGTCTTCTCTGCCATAGCGGAACGCCTTTCTGGACAGTTTCGGTGAACTTTTGTACCTGAATCATTTTACAGGCTCACCCCGACCCGCGGAAGGGGTGAGGTTCGCGTTTTCCGTCAGCGGACCGAAAGGGAACGCGCGCGTTTGGCGGGGCGTTTCTGCCTGTCGGCGGCCGCGGCAGCCGAGTCGGGGAAGAGTTCCGCCTTCTTTTTCCGATTCCGCTCCTTCACCGCCTTGGTGCTCGGCTTGGTGATCGGCTGCACCGACTCGTCGGCGAAACAGAGATCGAACGATTTCGACGAGAAGCGGGCGACCCCCGCCAGGAATTCGCCGAAAATCCGCAGATCGAGAACCGTCGCCGAAATCGCTTCCGGGTGGAACTGCGTGCCGAACGCGAACCAGTCGTCCCGAATGTATTCGATACCTTCGATGACCGAGTCGGGGCATTTGGCGGTCGCCAGGAAACCGTCGGCGACGTCGTCGACCGCCATGTGGTGCATGCTGTTGACCACGATCGCGTTGTCGCCGTAAACACGGTCCAGAAGAGAGCCCGGTTCGACAACCAGCGCATGGCGGTGGAACGGGTCGTGCGGGTCGCGGTGCGGCAGCGCCGTCGGAATATCTTCGGCGATATGAAGGAAAAGGGTTCCGCCCAGCGCGACGTTCAGAAGCTGCATCCCGGCGCCGATCCCGTAAAACGGAATCCGCCGTTCATAGACTTTCCGAATGAGGGCGCGGTCGAACGATTCGCGTTCGGGCGCCATCAGATGAAGGGACGGATGAACCATGTAGCCGTCATGGCGCGGATCAATGTCGGCGCCCCCGGTCATCAAAACGCCGTCGACCATATCGAGAATCTGGTCGATGTCGTTTTCATTCTGATACGGGGGGAGAATAACCGGAATTCCCCCGGCCTTGATGACGGACTCGAAATAACCCGCAAAAAGATAACTCGTAGCGGGGCAGTTGTTCTGACGGGTTCTGTAATCGGCGTTAATAGCGATAATAGGTTTTTGGCCTGCCATATCTCGTCATTTCCTCCCGAGATATTGCGGACATCGAAACAGCCCCGGTCTGCCGGCATATAACGCAAAAAGCCGAACAGGCCCGACGACGAAACAGTGCCGTTCAAAATGGCTGTCTCGTAACCTCAAAAAAACGACGGTTTTCTTTCACAACCCTGTTCGATCCGCTCGGCCGCGGGCGGAACCGTCACATTCCGCCGGAACCGGCAACTGATGCGGATAAAGAAAACCGTTTCCGCTTTCCCTTAGGTAAGTTCGGTCCGTTTTGCTGAGGCGTCCATAGTTTAATAGAAGGACGGCATGTCAACCTGAACGGAACTCAAACCCAATCGATGGAGAAAGTATACGGATTATAACGGCTATTGCAAGCGAAACCCGCTATTTTGTTTAAAATTTTTAAAAAACACTAAATATGCCACAGATAAAATTAATCTTTACTTTTTTCCTGAAATTCGTCAGAATAGCGCCCTAGGCGGAAGGAAGCCGCTTTGTCCCAAATTGCGTGAAATCCCGTTTTCGATAACGGACAGACCAGAAGCCCCGAAACGGAGCAAGGAGTGCAGAAGTGAAAAAGTTTTATCTCGGTTTATTCCTCATGCTTGTGATGCCGATTGCCGCGTTTGCCCAGCAGGCGCAGCAGCCGGCCGCCAACGCCCCGGCGAAATCGCCGGCGCTGATTGTCGCCGTCGTCGATCTTCCGGCCCTGATCAAAGCCCACCCGGTCACCGCCGACGAGGTTCCGATGCTTCAGGAGCAGATCAAAAAAGAAGCTCTCGAAGCTCAGAAGACACAGCAGAACTACCAGAAAGAGATGGAAAAGGTCACCCACGAATACAATATCGGGACCCCGCAGTTCGAAGAGGCTGTCCGCCCGATCAAAGAGGGGATGCGCCAGCTAGAAGCCCAAATGCAGGATAAGCAGGCCGAAATGCAGAACCGCCTTGTCCCGCTCCAGTACAAGGTCTATTCGGACATTCAGAAAGCGGTCGAGAAGGTCGCCTACGAAAAGCGCGCCTACATCGTCCATGCCAAGGTCTCCGTCGACCGGACCGGAATCTCCGAAGAGCTCGCCGCAGTCAGGGAAGCCGACGCGAACGGCTCGCTTGTCTGGAACCGGCCGGAGTGCGACATCACCGAAGATGTCAAGGCGGTCCTCTTCCAGATCGCCGGGACCCCCAAAGGGGGAACCCAGTCCCTGAACAGTCTCGCGGCTCAGGCCGCCGGGGCCGCGCAGCAGCCCGCCGGGAATCAGCAGCGTGCCGCCAATCGGAACACGACCGGCCGTCTGAACTGACACAGCAATGGAAGAAAAGCACCAGGCTTTGAACCTTGATAAGACGAAATACGGCCCGCAGCGGACACTCGCCCGCCGGGCCGATGTTGCCGGATTCGGTTTTTGGACCGGGAAAGACGTCCTTCTGGAGTTCCTTCCCGCGCCCGAAAATTACGGAATCCGCTTTTCCCGTACCGGCTCGGATGAAGAGCCGGTTCCCGCGCTTCTGGCCTACCGCGCCGAAAAACCGCATCAGTCCTCCCTGATGAACGGCGCGGTCCGCTTCGACATGGTCGAACATGTCCTGGCGGCACTGGCGGGAGAACAGATCGATAACTGCCTTGTCCAAATCAACGGCCAGGAGATGCCCGGGATCGACGGTTCGGCCCGTCCGTTCAGTGATGCGATACGCGCCGCCGGCATCCGGACACAAAACGCCCCGCGCCGTCTGCGGGTTCTGACCGCGCCGGTATGCATCGAAGGGGACTGGGGCCGGATTGAAGCGCTCCCTTCCGAACGGGGAGAGATCGCCTACCGCTACGAACTCGACTACTCACGGCATGAAAACGCCCCCTCCTCTCTTCAAAAACAGTCGTTTGAAATCACCTTTTACGCCGACGGCGCGCAGAATGCCGACCGTCTCTTTGAAGCCGAAGTGGCGCCGTCCCGCACGTTCCTCACTTCCGCCGAGGCGTATGCGCTCCTCGATTTGGGGCTCTGCCGGCGCGTCACACCGCGCGACGCGCTCGTTTTCGGCCCGGAGGGTCCGATCGACAATTCGCTGCGTTACAACGATGAATGCGCGCGACATAAGGTCCTCGACATGATGGGAGATTTCTCCCTGGGAGGCGCGCTCCTGGTGGCGAAGATCCGGGCGTGCTGTTCCGGCCACGTTCAGAACGCGGCGCTTCTGAAAAAAATCCTTGAACAGACTTCGGTCATCTGAGTCTTTGGAAAGCCCGAACCCCATGGACAGAGTGAAAATTGCGGTCGTCGGCGCCGGCCGGCTCGGCGGGTTTCACGCCGATAAAATCGCCGCGTGCGAAAAGTCTATCCTCGCGGGCGTCTATGACACCGACCCGGAGGCCGCACGGCGCACGGCAGAGAAACACGGCGTTCCGGTTCTCGAGAGCCTCGAAGCGGTCGTCTCGGCCGCCGACGGCGTGACGGTTGCCGCGCCGACCGATCAGCACTTTGAGCTTGGCGAATACTTTCTGCGCCGCGGAAAGCACGTCCTCCTCGAAAAACCGATGGCGGTCACCGGAAGCCAGGCGCGGGCGCTGCGCGCCGCGGCGCGCGCCGAGCGGCGGGTTCTCCACACCGGGCATACCGAACGGTTCAACCCCGCATGGCAGGCGGTTGTTCCCTTGATCCGGGAGATGACCCCGCCGGTCATCATCGAGGCGCGGCGGGTCAGTCCGTATACGTTCCGGTGTACCGATGTCGGCGCGACGCTCGATATCATGATACACGATCTGGAACTTGTCCTTTCGGTGACCGATTCGCCGATCCGGTCGGTCAGCGCCGTCTCGTTCGAGGAATTCACCGGCTGCGAAGACGCCTGCGCCGCCCAGGTTCACTTTGAAGACGGATCGCTGGCGCGCTTTTTCGCCTCCCGCGCCGAACAGACGCCGCAGCGCCTGATGAATATCTATTCCCGCGGAAAGCGCGTCTTTCTCGATTTCGCGCTGCGCCGCGCCGAGGTCGTCACCGCCGGACCGGACATTCTCGCCGGCGCCTACGCCCCGGAAAAGACGGTCTACGCCGAAATGCAGCCGAAGATCGCCGGCTTCATGAAAGAGCACTACAAGACGAAACTGTTCGAGAAGAGTCCGGTCGACCCGCTTCAGGAAGAGGAAAACCTCTTTGCCGAGGCGATTCTCCGTGGCGACCTGGCGCCGCGCGACCACGGCGCCGAGGCGGTCGAACTGGCGGGACGGATTCTGACCGCCTGCCGAAAGAACGGAACAAAGTGAAATCGGCCGAACCGACCAGGCGGGGCGCGGTCGTGGTCGCCGCGCATCCCGATGACCTTCGGAAAGAGATCCTCGACCGCCGCTTTCTGGTGATCCGCCGCTCGAGCCGGGTGATCGCGCCGCGGCGGCTCTGCTTTCCCGGCGGAGGACTCGAAGGGAACGAAACGCCCGAGGAGGCGGCCCGGCGCGAGTTCCGCGAAGAGGTCGGCGGGGAACTGACGGCGGTTCGGGCGATCTGGGAAAATGTCACCCCCTGGAACGTGCATCTCGACTGGTTCCGCGCGGAAATCGTCACGCCGGTCACGCAGCTCGTCTTTGACCCGGCCGAAGTGGAAGAGATTCTCTGGCTCACTCTGCGGGAGCTGTCCGGCGCCCCCGACACCCTCGCAAGCAATTCACCGTTCCTCACCGGGATCCTTTCCGACCCGGCCCGGCGCGAGTCTCTCCGCTAGTCTTTTCAAAAAGATCATACAATCTTTGTTTCAGGAGCGCGGATGAAATCTTTCGTGTATCGATTTCATCCGGTCGAAGTCGACATGTGTATACCGCTGAGTCGTCTGAATCGAGGCGTGGCCCAAAAGCTCCTGCACCATGCGGATATCGGCCCCTCCCGAAAGGAGATGCGTCGCGAACGAGTGGCGCAGGGAATGCGGGCTGATCTTTTCAGACACGCCGACCCGGCGGGCGTACTTTTTGACCAGTTCCCAGAGCGCCTCGCGCCGCAGTCCCCGGCCGGTGCGGGTAATAAAGAGGGGGAGTGCGGGATCCGTCTCTTTCGAGGCCGCGGGACCGGCCGTTCTCTCCAAAATGGCGGCGCGTTCGGTCAGCCACGCCGAGCAGGCGCCGATCGCGCCGCGGCCGAGCGGAACCATCCGCTCCTTGTCCCCCTTCCCCACGCACCTGCAGAACCTTTCCCGCGGACGGTAGTCCCCCAGTGTGAGCGAGGCGATCTCCGAGGCGCGGCATCCGGTGGCGTAGAACATCTCCAGGATGGCGCGGTCCCGAATCCAGTTCCGGTCCTGTTCGGGGTTCGGCTCGGTCAGAAGACGGCTGACCTGTTTGACCGTCAGAACCGAGGGGACCCTCTGCCAGAGTTTCGGACTTTCGAGAAGGGCGGTCAGGTTTTTTTTAACGATCCCTTCCAGCTGGAGCCAGCGGTAGAAGGCGCGGATCGAGACCAGGTGGCGCGCGCAGGTGGCGGGAGAATGGTTCTCGGCTCGGAGTTGGTCGAGGTAGCCCAGAAAATCGCTCAGCGTCAGGTCGGTCAGGATACGGTCGTCAAGCCACTCGAAAAAGTGGGCGATATCCCGGCAGTAGGCGGACTGCGTGTTCTCGGACAGGCCGCATTCATGTCCGATGTAGCGGACAAAACGCCCCTTCAGGTCCTCCCAGCGGATCTGGATTGAACTGCGCTGAGGTGTCAGGCGCCGCCGCCTGGAACCTCGTTTCGACCGGAATTCTCTGAAATCGTCCACTGTTTCCCTTCACCTGACGGAGGGAGCGATCTTTTGCCCCCTTGTACCATTCTACCCTATTTCACAAATTCGGGAAAAATTTCTTCGGTGCGTCTCCCGGCGCGGGAAAGCGGCCGCTGCGGGGAGACGGGGCTGAAAAATAGATATTGTGACCGGGCGCGGAAAACTGTAATCTTCACCCCGATTGATTCTTTCCGGGGGAGCGGTCTCTCCCGCCGACCGTTGTTTTAAGGACATTCATGCCGATTTCGGATCGATATACCGCAGGCAGACTTTCCGGCGCGCTTTTCTCCGCTGTGCCGATGCTTATTGCGGCCCTCTGGGCGCTCTTCTTCCCCGCCGTACCGTGCGGATTGGGAGCGGACGGTTCCCCGATTCTGACCCCGGAAGAGGTCGCAGGAGTCTCGATGAGCGAAATCGACGGTCTGAGCGAAATGTCGTCGGAATACGCGGTCAGTCCGAACGGGACGCCGCTCCCGGCCACAGAAGGGGATGACTGGATTCCCGATCTTTCCCTCAACAGTCAGACGGCCGCCGAAACGGTTCATTCGGAAGTGATCGCCAAGACGGCATCGCAGACGCCGAATCCGCCGTCGCCGGACGGAGACAACTTCCTAAGCGCCCCGCCGAACCGCCTCCCCGAAGAGTATCCCGACGGGATCGCCCCCGACTCGGCGGCACCCGATCCGAAGAATGACCCGGAAAACCGGATCATCTCGGATATCCGCTGTTCCGAGGGGATGGAAATGCCGATCTCCCGGTTCAACAGTCTCATCAAAACAAAAATCGGCAACCCGTTCAATCAGCAGGTTCTCGAAGAGGACAAGCGCCGCCTTTTGCAGACGAAACAGTATGTCGACGTCGTCGTTTCGACCACGCTGATCCCCGACGAGCCGGACAAGGTGATCGTCAACTTCGACTTCACGCCGCTGCGGAAGATCAAGTATATCAAGGTGATCGGGAACCGGAAGATGTCGAAGACCGAGATTCTCGAAGAGCTGAACATGAAACGGGGCGAAACCCGCATGGATCCCTACGACGTCGAAAACGGCCGGATCCGGATCGCCGAGCTCTACAAATCGAAGAATCTCAATGAGCCGTACATCGAAATCCTGGTCGGCGACCGGCCGACCGATGTCGGTGTCGTCTACCTGATCAATGAGGGCATCAAGCAGCGCGTGCGCGAAACGACTTTCATCGGCAATTCGCTGGTGAGCAGTGCGCGCCTGAAAAGCCTCGTCTCCGAAAAGCCGGGATTCCTCTATCTGATCGGCGGGGAATTTTCACGCGAACGGCTCGACGAAGACGTCACCAAACTTCTCGAATATTACCGGAGTCTCGGCTGTTTCGATGCCAAGGTCGACCGCGAGTTCGAAGTCGGCGAACAGTTCAAGTTCTTCAATCAGACGAACGAGTGGATTACCGTCAAGTACATCATCGATGAAGGCCCGCGCTACAAGATCCGCAACTTCCTCTTTGAGGGAAACCGCGTCATTCCGACCGAGGAACTCCGCGCGAAACTGAAAGTCAAGCCGGGAAGCGAGTACAACTTCAACGATCTCGAAGCGGACCGCATCGCTCTGAAATACGCCTACGGCGAGAGGGGCTACGTTCTGGCCGACATTCAGCGCACGCAGATATTCACCGAAGACGAGGGGATGATCGATCTGCGCTACGACATCAAAGAGGACTACCGGTACCGCGTCAAGGACATCCAGATCCGCTATGAGGGCGAAGAGTCGCGGACCAAGGCGTCGGTCGTCATGAATATGCTCGAGTTCGCGCCGGGCCAGGTCCTGAACGACAGGAAGATCAAGAGCAGCGAAAACAACCTCAAGCGGAGCGGCTATTTCAACGACAAGCCGAACGAAGGGCCGCTGCCGACCGTCTCGATCATTCCGGATACCGAAAATCTCTATTTCAGCAAGAGCGACGCCAAGGGGCCGGAAACGTTCCACCGGATCGACCGGACCGCGCGCCGCAGCGGCGAGAAGCCGGCCGCCGAAAAAGAGGGCGGCTCCGGCGGGACGCCGAAAGAGCCGGAAGAGAAGAAGATTCTGGGCCAGATGCCCGAATCGGCCTCTGCGTGGAACCCCTTGAAGCGGTCCGGCGACAGCCGCCACGTCGTTTCGGCCGGTTACGCCTCCGGCGGCGCCGCGCCGGCGGCTGCGGCATTCGATCCCGGGTTCCGTGTTTTGAGCGCCGAAGAGTCCGCCGCCGAGAACGCCGCCAATTTCACCGCCGCGCCGGATGCGACGGTCCGCGGCCAGACGATGCAGGTTCCGACCGGATTCGGCGGAACGACCACGCGCCAGAGCGCCGCAAGCGCCTGGAACGGCGGCGATTACGTCGGTTACCAGGGGAGCAACGCCACCAGCGCGAACACCTACGGCGACACTTCGATGTATAACAACGGAACCTACAGCACCGCCGATACCGCGGTCCCGATGGCGCCGCCGCTTTCGACCGGGATCTACAGTTCGACAACGACCGGCACCGCGGCCCCCGGATTCGCCGCCGCCGGACGCGACTCGGTTTTCCCCGGCACGACGGAGCAGCAGGGACTCGACAGCCGCCTGTGGGGCGATTACACAACCGGTGAAGAGCCGATCCGCGATGCCACCGTCGTCGCCAGCATCATGGAAGGGCGGACGGGAATGTTCCAGGCGTCGATCGGGGTCAACTCGAACTACGGTCTGGTCGGAAACGTCAGTTTCACCGAGCGGAACTTCGACATGTTCAAACTGCCGACCGCGCTCTTCCGTCCGGACGGCTGGACCGACGCGTTCCGCGGAGGCGGACAGATCTTCCGCGCCGAGGCGTCGCCGGGACGGTATTACTCGCGCTACTCGGTCTCGTGGGATATCCCTTACATCTTCGACACCAACTACAACTTCGGCGTCACCGGTCTCTACGCCGACCGCTACTACGACAACTGGGACGATTCGCGCTTCGGCGGCGAACTGCGGTTCGGCCGGCAGTGGACGCCCCGCTTCTCGACCACGGTCAACGCCGGAGCGTATAACATCAAGATCCACAACCCGCGCGTTTCGTTCGTGCCGGACATCAACGACGTGCTCGGCCGGAACTCGCAGTATCTGGTCGGTCTGAACGGCTGCTACGATACGCGGAACCACCCGTATCTCCCCTCCGAAGGGTTCGTGATCGACGGCGGAGCGGAATACATATTCGGGTCGTACCGCTATCCGCGCGTTTCGATCGACGGACGGACCTATTTCACCGTTCACCGCCGTGTTGACGGTTCGGGACGGATGGTCCTGGGGCTCCGCTCGGCCGCGGGATGGACCGGGGACGACACCCCGATCTACGACCGCTACTTCGGCGGCGGGTATCAGAATCTGCGCGGGTTCGAATACCGGGAGGTCACTCCGCGCTTCCAGAACACCAACGTCGGAATCGGCGGAAACTTCGAGTTCTACAACTCGGCGGAACTCCTGGTTCCGGTTTCCGGCGGCGACGAGTTCATGCTCGCCTTCTTCGTCGATACAGGTATCGTCACCGAATCGATCAGCCACTGGGACACCTACCGCGTCGCCCCCGGTATCGGGATGCGGATATCGGTTCCGATGCTCGGTCCGGCGCCGCTGGCGCTCGACTTCGCCTTCCCGGTCGTCAAGAACGATACGGATGAAAAGGAAATCTTCAGTTTCAGTATCCAGGGGAGCCGCTGATGACCGCCCGACTCGTCTGCCGCGTGTCGGGTGAAGAGGAAACCCGGCGGCT
>ONWH01000215.1 GCA_900321495.1 uncultured Planctomycetota bacterium | reverse complement strand
TGAATTTATCAGCGGACTGAAAAAGGCGAATATCGAACTCGACCGCCGCTCGCTCGCCGAAATGGCCGTTTACGATCCCGCCGCGTTTACCCAGGTGATCGAAACGGTGAAAAAGGCGCTGGCCTAACCGTCTGACAAGCCGCTTAAACAGAAAGTCCCCCCCTCACTGCCGATGGCGGCGGTGAGGGGGGACTTTTTTTGCGCGCATTTCCATTCGCCCTATATAATGTCCTGTTCTGAAAATTGATCTGGACGTTCCCGCCCGATTTGATTAATCTCCATGGGATTGTTTTAACCGCACGAGCCGCTTTCGCCCGTGCGGGGAATCGATGAGAGTCTGAGGCTAAATGATGTTCCGAAATGAAGACCGGCCGAACGGGATACTCCGCGCAGCGGCCGGACCGCTTTGCGTTCTGCTCCTTCTCCTCTGCACGGCGCTTTGTGCCCAGGAGAATTCCGGCACGCCGGGCGCAGGCGGAACCGAAGCGAAGTACAAGGAGGCGTTTGAGAAATTCTCGCGGAGCGACATCGCCGGCGCGCTCGACGATCTGAACCGTATGGCGGCGGACGACCCGATGATGATTCCTCCCCGGCTGATTCTGGCGCAGTGGTTTACCCAGGCGAAGAATCCCAGCGCGGTGCGACTTTCGCTCGAAAAGGCCGTCGAAGAGACCCCCGACGATCCGGAGGCGTATATTCTGCTTGCCGAAAACGCCCTGCGGCAGGGGGAGTGGGCTGCGGCCGATCTTCTGCTGGGACAGGCGGAAATTCTCCTCGAAGAGGAAGATACCGTGCCGAATCCTCAGCGGCGGCACGGCCTGACCGTCTCGCTCCGAAAGAACGAGGTCGTTCTCTGCCAGGCGCGCGAGAACTACTCGGCGATGCAGCGGTACCTGGCCGATCTCTGGAAACTGGGTGAAAAGACCCCTGAGACGTGTAAAATGATCGGCGTTTCATATTTCCATCTGGGAGACACGGCCAAAGCACGGCAGTGGTTTGCGCAGGGATATAAAATCTCGCCCGAAACGGAACTTACGGCGGACGAGATGATGGCACGCCTCTATCTGGCCGCCGGGGACCGTCCGCGCGCGCAAGAGGCGCTCGACGCCGCGCTGGCGGCTGACCCCGACTCGCAGGCGGCGCTTAACCTTTCGCTCGTTCTGGCGCTCGGCAGCGGTGATGCGGCGCGGGTGAAAGGGCTCGCCGACCGGCTCCGCGCCGCCGATCCGCACGATCCGGCGGCGGTCAAGACATGCGGGATCGCCGCGCTCTACCTGGCCGACTACGCGCGTGCCGAAGCGCTCTTCCGGGAAGGACTCCGCCGTCAGCCGGACAACGGAGAAATGCAGAACGGTCTGGTTCTGGCGCTCTCGGAACAGAACGATCCGGAAAAGATCCGACAGGCGGTGCAGATCGCGACGGTGAACCAGCAGCGGCAGAGCGACAACCGCGAATACCTGGCGACCCTGGGCTGGGCCCTCTTTAAGGCGGGGGAAACGGACCGCGCACTCGAAGTGCTGCAGCATACCGCCGCCGACGGAAAAGTGAACTCGCAGACCGCGTATTACCTGGGTGAAGTCCTGAACGCCAAAGGGCGTACCGACGACGCAAAACGGATGTTAGGCGCCGCGCTTTCGGGGACCGCCCCGTTCGCCAAACGCGCGGCGGCTGAGGAGCTGCTGAAAAAAATCAAATAGGACCGCTCCGCGCGGTGCGGCGGTCTGAACCGTTTGTTCGGACCGCATCAATCAATCTCAACGGAGTTTTACAAATGACCCTGCGGTATTTCCCTCGAACGGAGTTTCTGAGACGCAAAAGAGTCTCTCCGGCGCTGGCGGCGCTTCTGATGGCGCTTGCCGCGGCCGGCTGTCATCCGTTCCCGCAGGCATATTCCGGACGTGACGTGATCGGTCCGTTTACCGCCGAAGGCCGTGCTTCGCTGAGAGAACGGGATAGAGCTGATGCGCGGGAAGAGGAGAATGCCCGACGCAGCCGGCCTGCCGAGCCGCCGGGACACATCAAGCCGGTCGGCTATACACAGAAAAACTTCGGGGATATGGAAAAGAGCCAGACCACGCTTCCGCCGACCAGCGGGGAAGTGCAGTGGAGCGACGCGCCGATGCAGATCGGTGAAGCCGGGCCCGCCGCGTCGGCCGACGCCGCCTCGCCGCTGGTTCGAAACCTGGCGGCGTATGACGATGTCGGCGCGCCGGATATCGATGCCGTCTTCCTCGACGGAGCCGCCGCGTCTCTTCCCCGGACCGAAGGGGGAGCCGCACCCGACCCCGTGAAAACCGCGCTGGCCGAATCGATTGAACATGCCGGGGGCCGCAACGCCGCCGAGATATCGTTCCTTCCGGAAACGAATCCGGCGCAGCGTGCCGAGCTGCTTCCCGAAAACGGGGGGGACTGGCGAGACGCAACGCATCAGGCGATCGCCCTGCTGCAGGAAGAGATTGCCCGCCGCGTGAGGGAAGGGGAAATTTGCGCCGCCGAAGAGGCACGGCTGCGGCTCCTTCTCCTGACAACAGGAAATATTCCCGGCGCGGCGGAAAAGATTGCCGGGATGGATCCGAATCTCCAAGTCTTCTGGGAACGGGAATGCCGCGGGCTGGGCCGGTTTATTGAATCACAGGAGTCGTCCGAAAAGGACGCGGGGGAAAAGACGGCGTGGACGGAGACGCTCCCTGATTTCCAGGAAGGGGTACGCGCGCTCAAGACCGGAATGCCGCTGGCGGTCCGGAAATCGGTTTTCGTAAAAGAGCCGTCAGTCTTTGGGTATTACGAAGAAGTCGACGCGTCGTTTGCACCGGGCGAGACGGTCAACGCATATTTTGAACTCGATAATGTCGTCTGCCAGACATCGGACGGAAAAGGCGGATGCGATATCGCCGTTCTCTGCAGGCGTGAACTGACCGATTCGCTCCACCGGAATGTCGTTGAGACGAAAGAGAAGCTCTGCCGGGGGCATTCGGCCAGTCCGCTCAACGACATCGTGCTGAACCTTTCGGTCGCGCTGCCGAAGCATATCCCGGCGGGCACCTACACGCTCAAGACGGTTTTTCTCGATCAGCACAGCGCTCTGGCGCAGCCGGTGACCCACACGATGGAAATACGGGTCGATTGAACTGCGCTTTGAACTGAATGCCCCGCGCGTGTATCTTAACCGGATACGCGCGTTTTTTTACGGATAAAAAAAGAGCCGGAAATCGGAGTTTCCGGCTCTTTGGGCGGCGCGCAGAAAGAAAGGTAGAAAGGCCTGCGCGCCGCGAACGCGAATCAAAGAAGAATCAGCACCAGCCGCGGAGCTTGGCGGCGTCGGCAACCCGCTTGACGGCAACCAGGTAGGCCGCGTCGCGGAGATTGATCTTCTTTTCCTGAGACATTTCATAGACGGCCTTGAACGCCCTGGTCATCTTCTGATCGAGACGCTGCTGAACCTCTTCGAGAGACCAGTAGTAGTTCTGAGCGTTCTGGCACTGCTCAAAGTAGGAAACTGTCACGCCGCCGGCGTTGGCCAGGTAGTCGGGCAGGACGATGACGCCTTTGCTGTCGAGGATTTTGTCCCCTTCCGGCGTGGTCGGACCGTTGGCCAGCTCGACCGAGATCTTGCACTGAACCGTTGCGGCGGTCTTTTCATTGAGGGTATTTTCCATCGCGGCGGGGATCAGGACCGTCACCGGCAGAGCGAGGAGCTCTTCGTTGGTGATTTCCTTGGCGCCCGGATAACCTTTGAGCGAACCGTTGGCCAGTTTGTAATCGACCAGCGACTGCGCGTCAATCCCGTCCGGATTGTAAACTCCGCCTTTGGAGTCGGACGCGGCGACGAGTTTCATCCCCAGGATGCTCTCGCCGAGCGTGGCGGCGAACTGACCGGCGTTTCCGAAACCCTGAACGGCGAACGGCTGATCTTTCAGGTCGATGCCATAGGCTTTCGCCGCTTCGCGCAGGACATAGATCCCGCCGCGGGCGGTGGCGTCGCCGCGCCCTTCCGAACCGCCGATCGCCAGCGGTTTGCCGGTGATGACGCCCGGATGCTTTTCCTGCATGATCGCTTCGAATTCGTCCATCATCCACGCCATGATCTGGCCGTTGGTGTAGACATCCGGCGCGGGAACGTCTTTGGTGATTCCGAGGATCGGAGCGATCGCGCGGATATAGGCGCGGGCGAGGCGTTCTTTTTCGCCGTCGGAGAGTTCTTTCGGGTTGCAGATGATTCCGCCTTTGCCGCCGCCGAGCGGAATGTCAACGACGGAAGTTTTCCAGGTCATCCAGCAGGCGAGCGCGCGGACGGTATCGATCGTTTCGGTCGGATACCAGCGGATTCCGCCCTTGGCCGGACCGCGGGCGGTGTTATACTGAACACGGAATCCCTTGAAGATCTTGACCTTGCCGTCATCCATCCGGACCGGGAGGGTGACCCACATCTCACGCTGCGGATTCCGCAACAGTTCACAGGTCGCTTCGTCGAGACCGAGCGCTTTTGTCGCCTTGTCAACGTGTTCCTGAGCCACTTCGAACGGATTGTACGCTTTCGCCATCGTCTTACTCTCCTTTTCGTCTTCTTACACCGCTTTAACCGGTATAATTTTTAGGAATTGTAATATCAACCAAACTTATACAGACGAACTCTCTATTCCGTATAACTTTACGGATTATCATTCAGGGCCCCTTTTACGCAAGTGGGGGGGAGCAAAAAAAGAGGGGGAGAATCTTTGTTTTTTTCAAAAATTCTCCCCGAAGCGGTTTTCCAATTAAAAAAAGGGAATTCGGTATTATTAAATTTTATAACGAACTTCACCTTCGACAATCGTCATGACGGCGCGCCCTTTGAATGATCTGCCGAGCCAGGGAGTGTTGCAGCTTTTCGAATGGATTGTCTCTTCGGTGAGGGTCCACTCCGCTTCCGGGTCGATCACCGTGACGTCGGCGTCGGCGCCGACTGCGAGCGTCCCCTTGCCGATTCCCAGAATCCGCGAGGGATTGAGCGACATCTTCTCTATCAGCTGCGGCCAGGTCAACAGGCCCGAGTCGATGAACTTTTCGATCATGAGGGGGAGTGCGGTTTCCAGACCGATGATTCCGAACGGAGCGACGTTGATCGCACGGATCTTCTTTTCCCGCGCGTGGGGGGCGTGGTCGGTGGCGATCGCATCGATCGTGCCGTCGCGAAGTCCTTCGATGCACGCCTCCACATGCCGGGCGCTGCGGAGCGGCGGATTCATCTTGAAGTTCGAGTCGAAACTGCGGAGCGACTCGTCGGTCAGGGTCAGATGGTGCGGAGTCACCTCGGCGGACAGCTTGACCCCCCGCTCTTTGGCGCGGCGGATCGCGGCGACCGCTCCGGCGGTCGAGACATGCATCACGTGAAGCCGCGCACCGGTAATCTCGGCCAGGTGAATGTCGCGCGAAACCATGATGTCTTCGGCGGCGGCGGGCATCCCGCGCAGCCCCAGCTCGAGCGAAACGAGCCCCTCGTGCATTACGCCTCCCTTGTCGAGCGGAAGCGATTCGGCGTGGCTGAGGACCGGCTTGTCGAACATCAGCGTGTATTCCATTGCACGGCGCATCAGTTCGGCATCGGCAACCGGCGCACCGTCGTCGGTACATCCGGCGGCGCCGGCGGCAAAGAGGACTCCGAGTTCGGCCAGTTCGTTTCCTTCGCGGTTCTTACTGATGCAGCAGAGAGGATAAACGCGGCAGTGGCGCGCACGCAGCGCCAGCTGGCGAACCAGTTCAACCGAGGCCTGTGTGTCGAGAGGAGGCTGGGTGTTGGGACAGCAGGCGATTGAGGTGAACCCGCCGGCGACCGCGGCCAGGGTGCCGCTTTCGATCGTCTCGTCTTCTTCCCCTCCCGGCTGACGCAGGTGAACGTGCAGGTCGATCAGTCCCGGAGCGGCAATCCTGCCGGACAGGTCAAGACGCTCGGCATCGGCGGGCGCTTCCGCCGGATCAACGGCGGCGATCTTGCCCGCACGGATGAGGATGTTGGCTTTTCGGTCAAGTCCCGCAGCCGGGTCGATCACGCGGGCATTTTCAAGGAACAGGTCTTTCATTGTTGCGGCCGGTTTTTATTTTGGTCTGTTGTTGATTTGCGTGTCAGTTTGAGTTCTTCTGGCCGGCCGAAATGGTCAGCCAGAGGGCGGCCATCCGAACGGCGACACCGTTGGTGACCTGGTCGAGGATCGCCGACTGCGGACCGTCGGCCACTTCGGGAGTGATCTCGACACCGCGGTTGATCGGGCCGGGGGCGATGATCAGCACATCCTTCTTGCAGGCGGCCAGCCGCTGGGCGTTCATCGCGTAGAGGAGCGCATATTCCCGAATCGAGGGGAAGGGACGCACCACCTGGCGTTCGAACTGGATACGGAGAAGGTTGAAGACATCGACCCGCGGCAGGATGGAGTCGAGCGAATAGGAGTATTCGACACCGAGTTTTTCCCAGCACTGAGAGACGAGGGTCGAAGGTCCGCAGACAATCACATTGGCGCCCAGCTTTTTCAGACCGTAGATGTCGGAACGGGCCGTGCGGCTGTGAGCGATATCGCCGACCAGCGCGACGGTCAGTCCCTCAACACGGCCGAATCGGCGGCGGATCGTCAGGATATCCAGAAGCGCCTGTGTCGGATGCTCATGAGTGCCGTCGCCGGCGTTCAAGACCGAGCAGCGGTCGAGCCGCTGAGCCAGGATATGGGGGGTTCCGGGACAGCCGTGCCGGATCACCACGCCGTCGACTCCCATCGCAAGGATGTTCTGCGCGGTGTCGATGATCGTTTCCCCTTTTGAAAGGCTGCTGGTCGCCGCCGCAAAGTCAACGACGTCGGCACCGAGCCTTCTGCCCGCCAGACCGAAACTCGTCTTTGTGCGGGTCGAGTTTTCGAAAAAGAGATTGACAATCGTCCGGCCGGTCAGAAGGGGAATCTTGCGGCCTGTGCCGCGGGGGTCTTCGAGAATCTCCCTGCGGAACCGCTCGGCGGTGTCGAGGAGGAGAATGATTTCTTCCCTGGAAAGGGTTTCAAGACCCAAAAGATGGGAACGCGTCCATTCGGCCGGAGGCGCTCCCCACGTCTCTGCGTTTGCTGACATTCTGTTTGCCGCTCTCTTTGTTAGGGAACTGTCGCTTTGTGTGTGGCTTGCACCCGCCGGGCGCGGCGCGGAAAATATCCCTCGCCTGACAACGCCGAAACATTTTACGCGCGACGGCGCTCTTCCTGATCGGACTGCGGAGGATTATCCTTTGCGGGGAAGGCGGGAGAGGCCTGCTCGTGCGGTTGGGGCGTCTCCCGCGAACCGTAACCGCGGCTGCCGTACTTCTTGCTGTG
>ONWH01000147.1 GCA_900321495.1 uncultured Planctomycetota bacterium | reverse complement strand
TTTCAGATATCCGCTAATCGCCCGTCGCGGTTCGCTGCACGAAGATACTCGATATTTCTTCGGGAATCCGCATCGGCCGTCCGGTTTTGAAATTGACGAACGCCCAGCGTGTCTCCGCATTTGAAATAAGCCGGCCGTCCGATTTTCGTGTAAACCGGTACTTTCGGAGGCATGAGACGTTTTTCATCTCTTCGACCCATGTCTCGCCGTGAAGGATTTCTCCCGGCAGGATCGGGTGGATGTAGTCGACAACATGCCGGCGGACGAACCAGCCTCCGCCGTGTTCAATGTAACGCCTGTCGTCCCAGCCGTAAAACTCGGAGTGCGCGATGGCGATCGACTGCATCCAGTGGATGTATCGTGTGTTGTTCGCGTGTTCAAAAACGTCGGCATCAGATTCGAGAACCGGAATATCCAGGTGGTAGACCAGGTTCTCATCGACAAATCCTGTCATTCACACCACTCCCTTATCGGATCGGCTTCAATCAGTCCTGCGGCGCCGGCTTGAAGCGCCGCGATATCCTCTCTGGTAGCATTAATCTGATCTGCGGTGAGAAGAACATCGATATCGAAATTGAAGACGCGGGATGCGCCGGGATCGAGCGTGGCGACCCGGCCGTGTTCCTTTTCGAAGGACCGCGTGTTCGGGAAGTTGATACACGGCTCGATTCCCGTGACGTAGGTGTCGCCGTTCGGGCGCATCAGTTTCCAGATCAGAAAATGGGGGAACTCGTTCTTGTTGAACGAAAGGGATATCCCGCGCTCCTTGGACGCGGAAAGAATCATCACGCGCGTCCGTCCCAGTCTGTCGGCCGCCAGGTCGAAGAGGTAGCAGTTTTCGGGAGAATTCGGCGCTTCGGGGAGGCAGACGTTCCATCGGTCGAGGTTCGCCTTGGCGCTCGCTTCACGCGGGGTCATCTTTTCGAACGGGATGAAGAATTCCGCGCCGGGACTCATGAGCGGGAATCCCGTGTTGATGTGGTAGAGGAGTTCGAACTCCGCCGGAACGCTTCCCGTATTGACGATCTCGTCCCGAACGTGAAGCCGGGTCGAGCCGGCCGAGGTCAGGTACGAAACGTTAAGCGCAAGCTTGCTCGAAAAGAGGGCGGCTTCGTCGACGGTTCCCGAGACGGTCATTCCGCCGGTTTCGGAATCGTACACCGCGCTCACCTCGCGGGCGGGCATGTTGGTGATCCGTCCGTGGAGCGGATATCTGAGAACGCCGGAAGGGGTGAATTCAGGGGCTCCGTTGCTGTTCAGGCCGCAGCGGGCGATCCATTCGTCGAATCCCTCGAGCCAGCCCAGACCGCTCGGATGGAAGACCGGAATGTGGCGCGGGTGGACCGGTCCGTGTACCGGAGAATCCCATTTCAGTTCGACATCGCCGCACGCGCCGCGCCAGATTCCCATCCCTTTCGAAAGGAGAACGGTGAACGAAAGGAGACCGTTATCAACTTCCAGAACTTCGACTCCGTCGGAAAGCCCTCCGGACAGGCGCCGTTTGGCGAACCGGACGGGGATTTCATTCCCGGATTTCCGAAATGTTTCTTCGAACTGAAACGGCTCGGTCCCGCGGTGTTGCGGGCCGGTCACGTTAAAAAGCGAAACCGTCATGTGTGATCTCCTGATGATCTTCCGGCCGCGGGCCGTGGGCCGCGGTTGGCGATGGGGGTCTGCGGTGAAGGCGCCGTCTTGCGGGCCGGCGCGGGCGAACCCCCGCTACAACTGGTCTCATTATCCCCCTGCGGCGGATGAGCGTCAAGAGAACCTGTTGACAATCCTGGGAAACTCGACTAAAAAGGAGGGGTATTCGGCGCGGTGAACCGCGCAAAAACAGAGTCAGTCCGATCCGGAATTCAGGGGGCCCGAACAATGGAACCGCATCGAAAGAAAAAACTGTTTGAGATTCTCGGCGACGTCAACGAACTGGCGCGTCTCGAAGAAGAGGCCGAGTTCAAAGAGTATGTCAGCGACGACGGCGCGGTACGTTTTGCCTACCCGAAGAACTGGTTCGTCCAGGAAGCTCCCTGGACGAGCGACTCCAAGGCGATTACCGTCAACAATCCGGACGGCTACTTCTGGATGATTTCGATCTTTCCGGAGGGAACCGATTCCGACGCCGCCGCCAAAGAGGTTCTCCACTCGATGCGCCGCGAGTACAGCCAACTCGAGGATACTCCGGCACACCGGATTATAGCCGATCATTTTCTGACCGGCTATGAGATGAACTTCTTCTATCTGGACCTGGTCAATACCGCGATTGTCCTGAGTTTTGAGACGGAGTCGCGTTCCTATGTGATCTACTGGCAGTACTGCGACATTCTCGCTGTCACACAGGATGAGTACGACTTTGAGGATATCGCCGAGGCGATGACCTACACCTTCCTGAAAAACCTGCCTCCCGGCATCTGACCGCCTGATCCGCGTTTGAGGCCGGTGCGCCCAGCGGCCTAGCGGCCGGATGCGGGAATCAGGCGCAGTGCATCGGAACCGAACCGCTGGCAGACCCGTTCGCGCAGTTCCGGCCGGAAATTGACCGCGAATCCCGGACAGCGCATCAGCCCGACTTTCCCGTCTCGGAATCGAATGGCGATTTCGAGGTTCCAGCCGCGTCCCGGAGCGGTACGGTAGGTCTTGAGGATTTCGTGCAGCACCGCGACCTGGTCTGTCTCTTTGCTTTCATCCAGGGTGATCCGAATGCCGGTAACCAGTTCATCTTCCGCCTGGTCAACGGTCATGAGCCGTTCAACGATCAGCGTCCCGTCTTCATCTTTCCTTTCGCACCGGGAACGGTCGATTCGGCCGACCGCGAGGAGAACTTCATCCTCGACGAGAATCTCCCGCGCCTCCTGATATGCTTCCGGCCAGATGATCGACTTGATCGAGCCTTCTGTGTCTTCGAGCTCGAAGAGGGCGTAGACGCTCGGTTTCCCTTCCCGGGGCTTTTTTGTCTGCCGGGTCGCGACCCCGCTGACCATTCCTCCCAGGATCACCGGAGTGCGGTCGGGTGCCCGGAGTGCCTCATCGATCGGAAATGAGCAGAATGTCGTGAGCGCCTCTTTGTATTTCGCCAAGGGGGGCGCGGTCAGGTAGAAGCCGAGGACTTCCTTTTCGTTTTTTCCCTTCTCCTTCGCTTCCCAATCCTTAATTTCCGGCAGCCCTGCGGTTGCCCGGGCGATTTCGTCCTCCTGGGTCACCTCGGAGTCGTCCCCGAACCCTTCGAAGAGGTTTCCCTGACCGCGGCGGCGGTCTTCGGCGGCGTGCTGTCCCGCTTTTCCGGCCTTGTCGATCACTGCCAGAAGCTGCGGACGGTTCCCCCCAAGCGCATCGAAACAGCCTGCCTTGACCAGTGATTCGATACACGTCTTGTTAACCACATGCGGATCGACCCGTTCGTACAGATCGAAGATACTCTTATAGGGACCGTGCGCTTCACGTTCCCCGACGATCGCGTCGATCGCCGTATCGCCGCAGCCGCTGATCGCGCTGAGTCCAAACATGATTTTTCCGTCCCGAACGCAGTAACTGCCGAACGAACGGTTAATGTCGGGATGAACCACTTCTATTCCCATTCGTGTGCAGTCCTGCAGATGTTCGACGGTCGAGTCTTTCTTTTTGAAGTTCCGTTTTGAGATGTCGCCGTTCAGAAGGGCCGCCATAAATTCTGCCGGATAGTGCGCCTTGAGATACGCCGTCATATAGGCAACCAGCGCGTAGGCGGTGGAGTGCGACTTATTAAACCCGTATTGCGCGAAGTTTTCGATCAGCGCGAAGATATCCCGCGCGGTCTTTTCGGAGAGGCCGTTCTCCATTGCCCCCTTCACGAACTCTTCGCGGGACGAACGGATCTTCTCTTCCTTCTTTTTGCTGATCGCTTTAATCACGGTGTACGACCCGGAGAGAGGGATCTTCCCCAGACGGTTGAATATCCGCATGATCTGCTCCTGGTAGACCATCACGCCGTTCGTCTCTTTGAGGACTTCTTCCATTACAGGGTGTGCGTAGACCGGGGCTTTGCGTCCGTGTTTGACGTTGATGTAGTCTTCGACCATTCCGCCCCCCAGCGGGCCGGGACGGTAGAGGGCGAGCGTCGCGATGATGTCCCGGAACGAGTCGGGTTTCATCCGCGCCAGAAGCTGGCGCATTCCTTCTGATTCGAGTTGAAAGACCCCCTTGGTTTCACCGCGGCAGAGGAGCTCGTACGTCTCGTGATCGTCGAGAGGGAACCGGTACGGATCGATCTTCTGGCCGGTTGTCTCTTCAACCAGTTTGATCGCGTTGGCCAGAATCGTCAGGTTCCGTAGCCCGAGAAAATCCATCTTGAGGAGTCCCGCCTTTTCAACTTCCGCCCCCTGCCACTGGGTGACATCGACCCCTTTGACCACCTGTACCGGAACGAAATCGGTCAGGGGGCGCTTCGAGATTACCACGCCGCAGGCGTGTACCCCCGCCGAGCGCGCCAGGCCTTCCAGGCGGAGCGAGTAGTCTATCACCTCGCGCGCATCGGGATCCTCATTATAGGCTTTCTGAAAATCGGCGTTCGCAAACGCTTCGGACAGTTTCGTCTTCGGCGCATTCGGGACCAGACTCGCCAGGTAGGCGCTCTGCCCGAGCGGCATTCCCAGGGCGCGGCCGACATCTTTGATCACGCTTTTCGCGGCCATCGTGCCGAAAACTCCCAGCTGCGCGACGTTCGCTTCGCCGTAATGCTCACGGACGTACTCGAGAATCTCTCCCCGGCGTTCCTGGTCGAAATCGATATCGATATCAGGCGCTTCCAGGCGGTTTTCATCGAGGAACCGTTCGAAGAGAAGGTCGTATTCCAGGGGGCAGACGTGTGAGAGGTTCAGCGCGTAACAGACGAGCGCCCCGACGCCGCTACCGCGTGCGGTGCGGTGAATTCCGCGCTCCTCGGCGACCCGTACGAAATCCCAGACGATCAGGAAGTAGTTGGCGAATCCCAGCTTTTTAATCACCGAAAGTTCCCGTTCCAGGCGGGCGAGGACCTCGTCCGACAGGACACCGTCTTTACATCGTTTCGGATTATCGGCGTATCGGCGTTTCAGCCCGGCCAGACAGAGCTGCCGCAGATAATCGTCGGCCGACAGACCGTCGGGCGGATTGAACTCGGGGAAATAGCGGTGCCCCAGGTCGAGTTTCACGTTGCACCGGTCGGCGATTTCGCACGAGCGGCGCACGGCGTCTTCGTAGCCGGGCAGAGCCTGAACCATTTCACGCCCGCTCCGCATATAGAATTGGTCCCCCTCCATCCGCATCCGGTTCACGTCGGTCCGGAACGACTTTGTATTGATACAGAGGAGGATATCCTGCACCTCGTAATCTTCACGGAGAATGTAGTGAACATCGTTTGTCGCGACGGTCGGGATATCGAGTTCGCGGGCGATCTGCGCCAGCGGATCCAGGACGATCTTCTGCTCCTCAATCCCGTGATTCTGCAATTCGATGTAGTAGCGGTCCCCGAAAACGCTCTTGTACCAGAGCGCGGTCTCTTTGACCTTGGCGTATGCCTCGGGAGAGAGGTTTCCGCGGCAGAGTGTTCGGGGGAGTTCTCCCGCCAGGCATCCCGAAAGGCAGATGATCCCCTCGTTGTACTCTCTGATCAGTTCTCGGTCGATTCTCGGCTTATAGTAGAATCCTTCCTTGAACGCACGCGACGAGAGAGTCAGCAGGTTATTGAATCCCGTCTCGTTCATCGCCAGGAGGGTCAGGTGGTAGTTCGAGTCCTTTTGCGAGCCGGTCTTATCGGCACGGTTTCCGGGGGCGACATACGCCTCGTAGCCGGGGATCGGCTTAATCCCGTGCGCCTCGCATTTGTTATAGAACTCGAGCGCTCCGTACATGTTTCCGTGGTCGGTCAGCGCCAGGGCGGTCATTCCCAGCTCTTTGGCCCGCTTGATCAGCCCTTCGATCTTTCCCGCGCCGTCCAGAAGGGAATAATGGGAATGGACATGCAGATGGGTAAACGGGACGAAATCGGGGTCGGCTTCCTGCGGCGCGGCGGCCTCCGGCTGGGATGCCTCCTCATCCTCCTGCTGCGCCGAAGCGGCGGACTCGTCCGCCTCTTCCTCTTCTTCTTCGGCGTACATTCCGTATTCCTCTTCCATCTCCATTTCGTCGGAAAGGAACTCCGTGTCGTCACGGCCGGCCATAAAACCTCCTTGTCAAATTTTTAAACAGTGGCAAAAACCAGTCAAAACTTCTATGTTAATATCAATATACAACGGCGGGGAGAGAATTTCAAGGGAGGGGGCGGAAAATTTTCCGTTTCGGTTTGATTTTCCTGGGGGAATCGTTAAAATAGGGAGAACTCTTGTGGCGGTTAAGTTTCCATCCGTTCTTTCCGAATTGGAAACTACACCCCCGGATTTGCCGCCGCTCCCGGCGGGCGGATTCGTAAAGGGATAAAACCGAGACTCCATACGGCATGCCTTTTCCTGACACAGGGAAGGGCGGCTTGCCGAACAACGATCACCTTTTAACATTCAAGGAGCATTTGTATGGCGCGTCCTATCACTTTGATTACCGGTCAGTGGGGAGACCTGAGTGCGGAAAAACTTTTCGAGTTGATGTCCGGAATCGGTTACGAGGGGTTGGAATTGGCTTGCGGCGGCGACCATTTCGACGTCCGCCGGGCGATGACCGAACCCGATTACTGCGAAAAGAAACGCGCCCAGCTCAAGAAGTACAACCTCGGCTGCTGGGCCATCAGCAACCACTGTCTCGGCCAGGTCGTACTTGATCAGATCGATGACCGCCACAAGGCGATCGTGCCCGAATACGTCTGGGGCGACGGCGATCCGGAAGGGGTGTGGCGCCGCGCCGCCGAAGAGATGAAAGATACCGCCCGAGCCGCCAAGAAGTTCGGCGTCGAGATTGTGACCGGGTTCACCGGTTCGTCGATCTGGCCCTATCTCTACTCTTTCCCGCCGGTGCCGCAGAAATGGATTGACGACGGGTTCAAACTTCTGAAAGAACGCTGGACTCCGATTCTCGACGTCTTCCAGGAAGAGGGTGTGAAGTTTGCGCTGGAAGTCCATCCGACCGAAATCGCGTTTGACATTCACTCGGCGCAGATGGCGCTCGAAGCGCTGGACAACCATCCGGCGTTCGGGTTCAACTTCGATCCGAGCCACCTGATCTGGCAGGGGATGAAGCCCGAAAAATTCATCTACGCGTTCCCTGACCGCATTTTCCACGTTCACATGAAGGACGCCGGCGTTCAGCTCGACGGGGTCAACGGCGTCCTCTGCAGCCATATTAACTTCGGCGATTCCCGCCGCGGCTGGGATTTCCGTTCTCTGGGACATGGTGATGTCAACTTCGAAGAGATTATCCGTGCCCTCAACCATATCGACTACCAGGGGCCCCTTTCCGTCGAATGGGAAGATTCCGGTATGGACCGCATCTTCGGGGCGACCGAGGCGTTTGAATTCGTCAAGAAGATCAACTTCTCGCCGAGCAAGATCGCGTTCGACGGCCAGTTTGACACCGCCGTGAAAAACCAGGCCAACGCCTGATATGCGGACGCTTTTCCTCCCTGTCGACTCTGGCGGCAGGGAGGCTCCCCGCCATCCTGCCGGTTATGCAGTACAGGAATTCCGGTCCGTCCGGACATCTTCCGCCGGCCCGCCCTGTTCTGCGGTGTTAACCAAAGAATACAGCCTGCATAGATAGACAATGTCCGAAGAGAGTTCCCGCCATCATCACCATCATCATTCCTCCGGATCGCATCACAGCGGCTCTTCACGGCACCGTTCGCGCCGGAGGTCCCGCCGGCGTGCCGCTGACGCCGCCTACGAGCAGCAGCGGGCGATCGTAGACGAGATTGTCACACAGAATATCGGCACACTCCAGGCCGTTCTGCATCGAAAGGTCTTCCTCCTGGCGGTCAGCGGTCTGATTGGAGCCGGCGCAGTCTTCCTTCTGATCTGGAGCCGCCATCACGAAGGATCCCTCCTGCGGGCATCGATCACTTCGATCGCGGCCCTTGCCTGCTGGTTTATCGGGGTCAAATTGTTCCAGGCGCACAAATCATCGATGATTGACATGAAGGCTCTCATTCAGTTCCAGGAGACGCGGGTCGATTCGCTCAAAGTCTCTTTAGCCCAGCAGGAGAAAACAATCCAGGGCCTGACCGAGCGTCTTCGAGCCTGTGACCCGGATGGCGGGGCCGAGCCGAAACCGGACGTTCAGGATTACCGAAAGCTTTCGGGACTTTCCTGAACCGCCCTGACGAACCGCTCTCCGCGCCGCGTCTCTTCCAGGGACGCGGCGCTTTTTTCAGTACGTCCCGGCGACAGGGCAGGCCAGCCGGAAAAACGGTTTGGAAAGGACGGTTACACGGGCTCCCGCCGCGCGGAGCCGCGAGATCTCTTCGGCGGCCGGTGCAAAGGCGCAGATCACAAATTCGCTTTTCGGAAAATGTTCTGCCAGCATCAGAAAATGGGGGAGAAATTCACCGATCGGAAGAGTCAGGTCGATGACAATCCGGTCTGGCGGCGCGCCGAGCCGAAAAAGATCGTCGAGGGAAGCGAGCGCGGCGGTCTCGGCGGCGTGCGACTCAAACCCGGCCAGAAGGGAGCGCATCGCCGGGTCGGCGGCGGCCACCGCGGTCCGGCCCGGTTCGGTCCGGGAAAGGGGGATCGTTTCGCCCGGCGCGGGATCGAACGAGGCGCCGCGCCAGAAATCTTCTTCGGTCGCGGTTGCCGGCAATGAGAGCCGGCTCGGCTGATGCGCAAAGAATCTCGCAAGTTCCGGCAGAAGAGCGGTATCGGCCTCGTGGAGATAGAAGCGGATCACGCCGGCCGGAAGGCGGCCTGTCCGCCCCTCTCCCTGGCAGAGGGTCCCGGCAATCAGGAGGATCGGG
>ONWH01000123.1 GCA_900321495.1 uncultured Planctomycetota bacterium | reverse complement strand
GCGTCGGTTCTGGTCTGGTTCGGCGTCTGTATTTCACTCGGCTCCCTCTGGTTCTACTACTACAAGGTCCTCGACGGGCCGGAATCGGTGACCAGCGTCCGGGAAGCCTCGATGACGGCCGCTCCCGCCGCGCCGATCGATCCGGCGACGGGTGAACCGGAACGGATCGTACCGGTCTGGGTCCCGCCGATCACCTTCGGCGCGGCCGCCCTTTTCGCCGTGCTGGTCATCCTGGGGAATTTCGGCAAAATTCAGGGAAAGCCGCTCGTCGTCCTGGTCGGGCTCTGCGAAGCGGTAACACTCACCTTCTTCGCCGTCACCCGGCAGATCATACAGAACGAACAGATCAAAAACTATCTCGATGTCCGCGCGATTCCGGTTCAGATGCAGCTAAGCCCCCTGCTGGTCTTCCTGCTGGTCTTCCTGTTCGGGGCGGCCCTGATCTACTGGATGATCTACGCCATGGCGAAGACAGTCAAACGGTAACAGACAGGCCGCCCCCGCGGCGGCGCAACAACAATCCGGCAGTACGATTCGCCTCTCCCTTCCGCCGCGCCGTTCGGCGCGGACGCCTGAGAAGGAGAGGCCGAATCCTTCGACAACGATAGAAAGGCTGAATTTTATGACGTACCACGAACTGATTCAAAGTCTCAAAACCGAAGGCGGCAAGATTGTCATGCTCGTTTCGGACGGGATCGGCGGTCTGCCGATGACGCCGGGAGGGAAGACGGAACTCGAAACGGCGAATACGCCGAATCTGGACGCGCTGGCCAAACGCGGCGTCCTGGGAATGTCGACTCCGATCCTGCCGGGAATCACGCCGGGAAGCGGTCCGGGCCATCTGGGACTGTTCGGGTACGACCCGCTCGAATATCCGATCGGCCGCGGCGTTCTGGAAGCTTCGGGCATCGCGTTCCCGGTCGGGCCGGACGACGTCTGCATCCGCTGCAACTTCTGCACGATCGACGAGGCGGGCCTGATCACCGACCGCCGCGCCGGACGCATCCCGACCGAAGAGAGCGCGGAAGTGGTGAAACTCCTGCGCGCCGTCTCGATCCCCGGGATCGAGGTTTTCGTCGAACCGGTCAAGGAACACCGTTTCGTGGTCGTCTTCCGGGGCAAGGGACTCGGCGGGAATGTCGCGGATACCGATCCGCAGAAGACCGGTCTGGCTCCGCTCGATCCGGTCGCCAAAGACGAGGCGAGCCGGAAAACCGCCGAAGTGGCCAAGGAATTCTTCAATCAGGCGAAGAAGATTCTCGCCGGTCAGCCGAAGGCGAACTGCCTGACGATGCGCGGATTCGCGACGAAGCCGAACCTGCCGTCGTATAAGGAACTCTACGGCCTGAACGCGGCGGCAATCGCCGTCTATCCGATGTACAAGGGCCTGGCGAGCCTGGTCGGAATGGAGCTGGTCGGCAAGCCGCAGTCGCTCCAAGAGGAAATCGAGGTCCTCAAAGAGAACTGGGAGAAATACGACTTCTTCTTCGTCCACTTCAAGTACACCGACAGCCGCGGCGAAGACGGCGATTTCGACGCGAAGGTGAAGATGATCGAAGAGCTCGACGCCGTTGTTCCCGAAATCGCCGCGCTTAACCCGGCGGCGCTTGTGGTGACAGGCGATCACAGCACGCCGGCGAAGATGGCCTCGCACTCGTTCCACCCGGTTCCGACGATGATCGTTTCGGACCTGGCGCGGACCGACGCGTGCACCGCCTACAGCGAAACCGAAGCGAACCGCGGCGGGCTGGGCCATTTCCAGGCGATCTACCTGATGTCCCTGGCGATGGCGCATGCCGGACGTCTCGAAAAATACGGCGCGTGATTTTACACAACCCTGTCAGACCCCAAGAGGCACAACCATGAAAGAAAAAACGAAGCTTAACGTGATGACCGGAATGCTCCTGTTCGCCCTGGCGGCGCTCCCTCTCTGGATCGGCTGCGCCAAGAGCGAAAAGGGCGCCGAACCGAACGCTCCCGCCGCGGAAGCCGAAAAGCCGACGGCGGTCGACGCCTATAAGGAAGACATGAAAGCCGCGCAGGAAGCCGAAAACGCCGGCCAGGCCGAACCGGCTCCCGCCGCCGACGATTCGGATTTCCCCGGCGCCGACGGGAATGTCAAGGTCTTCGCCGCGGGCCGGTCGTTCGACAAGGCGATCAATTCCGCGAAAATCGTCGTGGTCGATTTCAACGCGACCTGGTGCGGCCCGTGCCGGAAACTCGGACCGTATCTCGAACGGATGGCCGAATCATACAAGCCTGACGGCGTTTCGTTCTTCTCGGTCGATGTCGACGAAAACCAGGAACTTGCCAAACAGCTCGATATCCCGAGCATTCCCGATGTGCGGATTTACCTTAACGGCCAGCCGGCCGACAAGATCGTCGGATGCGAGCCGATCGAACTGATGGAAAAGATCGACGCGGTCATCCAGAGCTCGAAATAGCTTTCGAAAAGCGTGGACCGGCCGGCGAATGAAAAATTCGGGAAGAAGTACCATCTTCGCCGCGGGCGCGAATTCCGCGCGGTGTATGCCGCACGGTGCCGCGCCCGCGACGGCGTGATGACCCTCTGCTGCCGCGCGAACAGCCTCGGATACCCCCGGCTGGGCCTTTCGGTTTCGCGCAAGGTCGGCAAGGCGCATATCCGAAACCTCTGGAAACGGCGCGTCCGCGAGGCGTTCCGGCGGAACCGCCCTTCCCTCCCCGCGTCGGCCGACCTGGTCGTGCTGCCGAACCGGCTCGGTACGGTCCCTCCCTATCCGGCGATCGTCTCGTCGCTTCTGCGTCTGGCACAGGTCGCGGCCAAACGATTTGAAAGGGAAACCGCGCCGCGGCCGTCCCTTCCGCCGGAAAGCCCCCCGTCTTAAATGACCCGCTTCTTTCGTTTCCTCTCCGATCTCGCGGCCGGAATCCTGATCTGGCCGGTCCGCTTCTACCAGGCGGCGATCAGCCCGATGCTTGGCCCGAAGTGCCGGTTTACGCCGACCTGCAGCGAGTACTTCATTCTGGCGGTCAGGAAATACGGGCCGCTGCGCGGCGCGCTCAAAGGGGTGTGGCGGATTCTCCGGTGCAATCCTTTCAGCGCGGGGGGAACGGACTGGCCGTAACGGGTCGCGCGGAACACCATGACAACGATCAGCTTTACCTCTATCCGGGAAGAAGCGCTCCGGCTCGGGCTCGACGATCTGGGAATCGTCCCGGCGTCGGAATCGGTGACCTGGAATATCTTCTCGGACTGGATCGACTCGGGTCAGGCGGGCGAGATGGAGTGGCTTTCGAAGCTCCGTGACGCGCGCCGGCATCCCGACTCGGTTCTCCCCGGGGTCAAAACCCTTTTTGCCGCCGCCCTTTCGCTCCGGCGGATTCAAAAGACCGAAGAGCGCCCCCTGCCCAGCGATGATTCCCGCCCGCATACCGGAGTCAATTCGTACGCGGTCTGCACCGACTATCACACCATTCTGCGCGGCCGGCTCCGCGGCGTGGCGCAGTTTATCGCCCCTTCGTTCCCCGGCGGGAAGTTCCGCGTCGCGGTCGACACCGCCCCCCTCCTCGAAAAGGAATGGGCCGCGCGGAGCGGGCTGGGCCGGATCGCCAGGAACAGCATGCTGCTCCATCCGCGGCTCGGCACCGACTTCTTTCTGGGGTTTCTTCTGACCACCGTTCCGTATGACGCGTTTACCGGAATCCCCGCGGCACACGAAACGCCCGACCCGTGCGCCGGATGCGACCGGTGTCTCAGAGCGTGCCCGACCGGAGCGCTCAATCCGGACCGGACGCTCAACGCGACCCAGTGTATCAACTACTGGGGGATCGAATACAAGGGGGAAGAGATTCCGGAAAAGATCGTGCCCCTGCTGAAACGGTTCCCGTTCGGCTGCGACCTCTGCCGCCGCGTCTGTCCGCGGAACCCGGAACTCCCTCCGCGCCCGGAAGTCCCCCTCGATCTGACCGAGGAGGAGTTCAAGACCCTCTTCAAGGGAACCCCCGCCCAGCGTCTCGGCTACGAGCGGTTCCGGCGCAACAGCGGGGAGTGACACAAATTCACTGTTCCGGGGTTTGCTTTCGCGCCCCGGCGCGCAGTTTCTTACGGATCATCAAACCAATCCCAGCTCCAATAAGACCGAACCCGAAATCGCGAAGCCATTTCAGCCAGTATATCTCCTTCCCCGGTGCCTTTTCCGGCTTCGGGAGCACCAGCTCTTCACCCGGCTGATGTTTTCGGAGCCAGGACTTCTTTTCGAGATCAAGACCGCCCGGC
>ONWH01000237.1 GCA_900321495.1 uncultured Planctomycetota bacterium | reverse complement strand
TTGCCGTACCAGTTGTCCGGGCTGTAATAGTCTTCTTTCTGGGGTTCTTTTTCTTCCCGGCGTGCCCCCTCGGCCGGCGCGGTCAGTGCGCCGGCCAGGAAAAGAAGCGCAAGCGGGAAAAGTGCCGCGGTCATCACGCGGCGCGCGGTTCGAAACGGTGAGTGTGTCATATGGCGAATTACAGAATACCCGGTTCTTTGACTTCGATCCCCTTAAGGGCCATCTTCAGTGATTCAATGTTCGGCGCGACCTGGAACGCCGTGGCGCGGTCGATCTTTTTCGCCTGAACGAGGTTTTTCAGACTCATCGTGAAGTCCTGCATCCCCTCCTGCGCCCCGATTCGGACGGCGTCGGCAAGCTTTTCATCGTGTTCTTCAAGGACAAGTTTCTGGACGATGCTGTTGAAGATCATGATCTCGCAGGTCGGAACGCGCTGGACTCCCGGCAGGATCGACGGGAGGAGCTTCTGCGCAACGATCCCCTTCATGTTCAGCGCCAGCGCGCTGCGGATCGCCTTGTGCATATTGGCGGGAAAAAGGTCGAGGATACGTCCGATCGTCGACGGCGCCGATGAGGCGTGGATTGTTCCGAAGACCAAGTGCCCCGTTTCGGCGGCGTGAATCGCCGTTTCGAATGTTTCGCGGTCACGCATTTCTCCGACGAGCATCACGTCAGGGTCTTCTCGCACGGCATGCTTCATCCCGACACTGAAGTCGATGACGTCCTGCCCGATTTCGCGCTGGTTGATCAGGCATTTGTCTTCGGTAAACATGAACTCGATCGGGTCTTCAAGCGTCAGGATATGCTTGTAGTAGTTCCGGTTGACCCAGTTGAGCATGCTGGCGATCGTCGTCGACTTGCCGCTTCCCGTCACCCCCGCCAGGAGAATCATCCCCTGTTCATGCTTACAGAGGTTGTAGAGAACCGGCGGGAGGTGAAGCTTTTCGAGTTCGGGAATGTCGTTGTTGATGCGGCGTGCAACCAGACCGATATGTCCCATCTGCGTCAGGACATTGACACGGAACCGCCACTGAACACCGTCGCAGAGACAGGTGTGCGCGAAGTCGGCACCGCCATCGTTGTTGTAGATCTTCCGGTTCCGCTCGTCCATCATCGGAAAGATGAGCCGTTCCATCTCTTCATCGTCGATCGGTCCGCGGTTGAGGGTGCGGAGACTTCCCTTCACGCGGATATAGGGGGGGCGGTCGACTTTCAGGTGAAGGTCGCTCCCCTTGAACTTGACCAGCGCCCGGAAGAGCGCGTCAATTTCGAGTTCTTTCTTTTTACGCGTAAAATGGAGTTCACCTCCCGAATCGGCGGATGACATGGCCAGACTGCTCCCGTTGCTAAATTTTCCGATGCTGTGCCGGAGAAAACCGGCGTGCGGTTTTGCCGAAGTGACGCCGACAGCTCGCCCTGATGCATGTTCCGCGGCCGGCCTCTCACCCATTATAATCTGCCGGGAAGAGAATGCAATCAGTCAAGCCGTCCTCCTCCGCCTCCGGTACGGCGGGAAAACCTTTGATTTTTTCACGCGGGGGGAGTAGAATAGAGCCGGACGCCGATGCCGGCCAGGCGCGGCGTCGCGGAAGAAAACCGATAGAAACCGACAACCGCAAAGAGCGTCCCGCCATGAACTGCCACCGTATGATGCGGACTTTCCCCGCCTTTTTTCTTTTAACAGCGCTGATTCTTCTCGGCGGTCGTCTTTCGGCCGAACAGATCGAAACGTACCGCTCTGCCGACGGGGTGACCTATTTCGCCCTCCCGTTGACGGCTCCGGCGCCGCCGGAAGCCGGTCCGGTCGATGTGGCGTTGGCGGTCGACCTTTCGGCGGGTCAACTCTCGGCTCAGGTGCGGGCCGAAGCGCGCGCCGCAGCATCGGCGCTGATTACCGGTCTGGCCGAAGGTTCGCGCATACAGGTTTTCGTCGCGTCGAACCGGCTCACTCCCCTTCCCGCTACGCCGGAATTTGAAGAGACGGCTCCGGAACTGGCTGAAAAGGTTGCCGTCGGCCTGGAAAAGGAAACCCCGCTCGGGGCAATGGACATGAAGGAGATGATCCGTGCCGCCTGCGACCGGCTCCGGGAACTCGGTCCCGGCCGGCCGCGCATGATCGTCTTTATCGGCCGGGGGGTGAGCACAGCTTCCTTCTTTGACCGGCACGAGGCGGCGGCGCTGACCGCCGACTTGATAAAAGAGCGGATCACCTTCAGCGCGTTTGCCAACGGTGCTGTTACGAACAACAACGCGTTGGCCTCGCTGGCCTATCGGACCGGCGGGGCGCTTGTCGACCTGCGGACCAAAGAGGGGGTATCGGCGGGGATCGGTCTGGCCGAATCGGCCGCGGCGGCGGTCTATTGGCCCGGCGAAGCGGACCTTGCTGCGCCGCTCGGCGCATCGGCGCTCTATCCGTCCGACCTTCCGCCCGTCCGGAGCGATCGGGAGACGTTTCTCATCGGATCGGGTGATCTCGTTCCGGGTATGGAAATCACGCTGAGACTTCCGGCGGCGGCGGCAGACGGATCCGAAACGGTGATTGAAGAGACTCTGAAAGTCGGTGAGCCGAAAGAAGAGAACCGCCAACTTGAAAAAATGGCTGCCGATGCCGCCAAAGACGGCGGGCTCGCCCTGCCGATCCCCGGCCGTGCGTTTTTGCGCGAATATCAGGCCGCCCTGGCCGCGCAGGACGAAACGCTGCGCAAAATGAAGGAACAGGCATCGGAAAACGGCGGTCCCGCCGAGGCCGAGCCCCTCTCGGAGGAACACGACGGAGTTGCTGCCGAAAAGGCGCCGAAAGGGAAAAAGAGTTCCTCCCTCGGAAAGTAGTCTTTGCCGGACGCCGCTTCCTTCTTTACATTGAACGGCGCCGGGCATTTCCCGCTTTGTCGGCGCGTTTCTTTTCCGAAAAAAAACGGTTTTTTATCACGCTTTAGTTGCCAAACGCCAAAAAATAGATAAACTTAATAATATAGGGAAGAACGCATCGGGGCCGAAACCGGTTCCGTTTCCCCTCCCCTTCCCTACGCGATTCCCCCGGCACGATGTGACAAGATGCCGGTCAGACTGGATGGACCGAAAAAGAGAATCTTGAGCATTCTTTCTGTTGTGACAGATGGTTGACTGGTCTCAGGCCGGAAACAGGGGGGAAGGGATGATTGGTTTATCCCGTTCCCGCCGGAGGACGAACATATTAGAGATAGGGGAAGCTGTCTAGCGGGACGGCCTGACGGGTTATACACGTTGTAGGGATTCTGACGCGCGCCATTGTGCCGCCGGTTCCGAGACGAACATTGAAATTCAATTTACCGCTGACCTATATTTCGGACGGAGAGGTTCATTTTATGAGAAACCGGCTTTTCCTTCTCGCGATGGCGCTTTTGGCCGCGACGGCCTACGGAGCGCCGCTGAAAACCATTTCGGATGACGCTGACAGCGATGACGCGTTCGCCGCTGCGGAAGCGGCTCTTAGCGCTGACGAGTCCGGCTCGGCCCCCGGTTCGGCGAATCTGCTCGGCGCTTCCGACTCAAACACCCGCCTGAAAACGGCGCAGGTCAAATCGGAGATCAAGGCCGCAATCGACAGCGCCCGCAAACAGGCGGTGAAGGATCCGGTCGGAGCGATTCAGAATATCAAGCTGGCGATCGTTTCGGTACAGGACAACCCGTTTTTGGCTGACGCCGACCGGGAGGAGCTTCTCGCTTCGCTCGAGGCGAACGCCCGGTTCCTGGAACGTGAAAAGTTTGCCAAAGACAAGCGTGATTTGGACGCGATGCGGAACAACGCGAAGCTGACCGCAATCGCCTCGATCACCAACCAGCGCGCCGAAAACCAGAAGAAGGTCGAAGAGATCATGAAGCGGTTCAACTCGCTGTTGGCCGAAGAGCAATACACGCTTGCCGCCGATGTGGCAAGCACCGCCGCCGATCTGATCGACGATTTGGCTCTTCCGACACAGGCGGCGAATGTGGCGCGCATGGCGGATGCCTATGCCGAGAACCAGTATCTGCGCAAGTACCGCCGGATCCGGTATCTCGACGTTCTGATGTCGGTTGAACGTTCACACATCCCGACCTCCGACGAGCCTCCGATCATCTATCCCGACGCCGACACATGGCTTGCCCTTTCGAAAGCGCGTAAGGAAAAGTATTCCGACGCCTCCCTTTTCTCGCAGTCTGAAACACGCAAAAAGATCGTCCGCGCGCTCAATGACACGATTGATGTACGGGTTGACGAAAACGACGAGGAAGGCCGTCCGCTGACCGACTGGATCAACGAAATCAAGCGCGAGAAGGGAATCAACATCGTCTTCGACCGCGCCGCGATCGAAGAGAGCGAAAACTCTCTCGACGAAATGGTCATTCAGGACACTCTCCTTTCGGTCAGCCTGCGTACTGCGCTGAACCTGGTTCTGCGTCCCTACGATCTGGTTTCGTGCGTGCGCGACGAATATCTGTATATCACAACGAAAGACACCATCGATGCGCTCGAGTCGTCGGACGATCTCTGGCGTGAGATTTACCATCTGCGCTATTACCCTGTCTCGGACCTGACCCTTGTTCCCAGCTCGAGCGGCTCGCTTAGCGGCCTGAGCGGCGGCAACAGCATGGGCGGTTTTGGCGGCGGCGGTTTCGGCGGAGGGGGCTTCGGCGGAGGGAACCGCGGCGGCGGTTTCGGCGGGGGGTTCAACGTTCCCGCCAAGGCGGACAAGCGTCCGGAACCGGCGGCCGGTTCCGAACCGGCCGGTTCCCTGATGAAGGCCCCGGCCGATCTCGATCAGAAGTGGGACGGCTACTTCTCGGCGAAGGCCCCGAAAGCTCCCGAAGCGGTCGGAGAGGGGAACGACGGGGAGCGTGAAGCGCAGCGCGAAGAACAGCAGTCCGAGTATAAGGAGGCGCTTTACAACTTCCAGATGGAGTTCGTCAAAGAGGTGAACGACCTGATGAAAGCGCAGAAGTACGATGAAGCCGCCGCGGCGATCAAAGCCGCGCTTCGCGC
>ONWH01000120.1 GCA_900321495.1 uncultured Planctomycetota bacterium | reverse complement strand
GAGTTCCGGGACGGGTTCCGTGTGATCCGCAGGGCGGTTTCGGACAACTTCACCGACTGGACCGATGAAGGGGAACTCATCTTCCCGGAAGGGAAGGGACCCACAAAGGAGACGCAGTTCTACACGAACCAGATTTTCCCCTATTACCGGAACAAAAATCTCTATATCGGATTTCCCGCGCGGTACACCGACCGCGGCGAGGTTCCCGGCACCTGGGATCTGCCGGAACCGGACCAGCGGAAGGAACGGATGAAGCTCGAGCCGCGCCTGGGAACCGCCGTCACCGATTCGGTCTATATCGCCAGCCGGGACGGGATCCATTTTACACAGAGCAACGATGTTTTTCTTGCGCCGGGACTGCGCACCGCGCACAACTGGTTTTACGGCGACAACTACCTCGCCTGGACGATGATCGAGACCGAATCGTCCGACGACGATTCGCCCCGCGAACTTTCGCTTTACGCGACCGAGTCGTACGGGACGGGCGGGGATTCGCGGCTGCGCCGCTATACGCTTCGGATCGACGGGTTCGGCTCGCTCCATGCCAAGTCGGAGCCCGGCCTCGCGCAGACCAAGCCGCTCGTCTTCAGCGGCCGGGAACTCCTCCTGAACGCGGCGACCAGCGGCGCGGGGGAGATTCGGGTTGAAATCTGCGGCCTCGACGGCAGCCCGCTGGAAGGGTACACGTCGGACGAGTGCGACGCGGTCTTCGGCGATTCGGTCGAAAAGAGAGTTTCGTGGAACGGGAAGAGCGACCTTTCGGCGCTCGCCGGCCGGCCGGTGATCCTCCGGTTCAGGATGAAGGAGGCCGATATCTATTCGCTCCGGTTCGCGCCGCAGGAATAGGGTGTCCGCGAGCCGCGGCGTGCGGTTTTGCCCCGGCTGTTTTCGCCGGGCGTAAAATTCGGTTCTTGAGGCGGTTCGGGAGGCGTGAAACTCCGCAGCGGCGGGGTAATTCGGGAGAGTGCGGGAAGGTGTGTTACTGTCCCCGCGTTTCGCCGCTAGCGGATGTCGGCCAGCCACGCCTCGACGATGTAGGCGGGGTTTCCCATCCGGTCGATCTGTTCGAGCGCCTCGACTGTCCGTTCGGCGCAGCGGACCGCGCGGTCCGGGTCGGGCCGGTTCTTCGCCGCCTGTCTGAGCGCGTCCCCCGACTCGATGTTCCCCGCCAGAAAAGAAGTTTCCCCCGACAGGACACGCGTCAGGTCGCGGTAGAACCGCGCCGCCCGCGACAGGACCAGCGCCAGGCGGCGGCGTTTGATCTCGCCGTCGCTCGCCTTGTCTTTTTCCTTTTTCTTCTCTTCCATGAACTCGATCACCCTTTTCGAAAAGGCTGCCGCGTCGATGCGCTCCTGAGCGAGGTTCCTGTAGAGCTCCGGACGAAACTGTTCAAGGGATTTGTCACGGAACTCGGCCGCGTTTTTGCACGAGCCGTCGGCAAAGCGCGCCAGGCGCTTCCCCTCTTCGAAATCGGCGGCAATTCCGCGATTGACCAGGATTTCCGAAAGGTCGCGCGTCGAAAGGGGAAGAAAGCGTACCGACTGGCACCGGGATCGGATGGTCGGGAGCTGTTTGGCGGGACTGGTCCCGATCAGAATCATCAGCGCGCCGCGCGGCGGCTCTTCGAGCGTTTTCAGCAGGGAGTTCGCGCCTTCCTCGTTCAGGAAGTCGGCGTCGTCGATGATTGCGACTTTCCGCTCGCCGACGTAGGGCGTGCGGTGAATCTTGTAACAGAGTCCCGCGCGGCCGCGGTTCTCTTTCGGGCCCGCCAGCAGTTCGATCGGTATCTGCGCGCGGTCGGCCGGTTTGGCGATGTAGAAGAGGTCCGGATGGGGGGGGACGTCGGCCGCGGAGGGATCGGCCGGTTCCGCACCGTTCCGGCCCCGTGCCGGAGCCGCCTTTCCGCTCTGAACGGCTTCCTCGGCGGGCGGCGTGTATTTCATGTCGAAGAAGCGGCACGACGCGCACTTGCCGCACGGCTCGAAACCGTCGGGGGAAAGACAGAGGAACGTCTTGGCCAGCTGAAAGGCAAAGGTGCGTTTGCCGACGCCTTCGGGCCCGGTGAAGAGAAAGCTTCCTTCGAGCCGCCCGCGCGAAAATGCGCGGGAGAACATCTCGATGACACGGTCATGTCCCCTGATTTCGCTCCAGTTCATGAAAAAAGGCGTTCCGTCAGTTCGGCTGTGAATGGAAGGGGGTCGAGAAAGGTTCCAAGAACCTCTCCGACGCTGATATACCGGTTTCGGATCTCTTCGGGAACCGGAACCGGCGGTTTGTTCAGGTTGATCCCGATTCCGACAATGACCGTCTCGGCGGCCGGAGACTCGATCAGAATTCCGCAGACCTTCCGCCCGTTGAGCATGACGTCGTTCGGATGCTTGACCCGGACCGAGAAGGCTTTTTCCTTTTCGGCCCTGCGGCGGAGCGTTCTGGCGACGGCCCCGGCGGCGGCCAGCGAAAGTTCGACCGATTCCCCCGCGTCCAGCCCGAAATCGCTCCGGCGGGCGGCGTACGAGAGAAAAAGCCCCCCGTCGGGGGACCACCATAAATGGTCGCCCCGCCCCCGGCCGGCTGTCTGCCGGTCCGCGGCAAAGAGGACCGGGCCGGTCAGCGGAGTCCGCTTCCGGCGCAGATAGGCGCGCGCCCGGTCGCTGGTCGAGGTGATTTCATCGTAGTGAAACACCTTGACCAGCGGAGTCTGCCTGGTGAGTCGGGTCCATGTCTGCGGATTCATGTCCCGATTATATCTGATTCAGCTGGGGGAAGGAAGGGGATTCGCGCGGCCTGCGGCGGTGAATTCGCCCCCGCAAACCGCCGGTCCGGGGAAACGGGGGGCCATAGGCAAACCTGCCGGAAACGGGCGCGGTTCCGGCTGAAATTCTCCCTGTAAATACGCCTTGACCCGTTCCCGGGATTTTAGTATTCTCTCGGCGGTTCTGACATTTTCACTGAGGATTTTTATGAGCGGAGTTCTGAAAAAGCGCGCATTTTTACGGTTGGCGGCCGCCCTGCGGCTTCTTGCCGCCGCTCTTCTCGTTACGGCTCCGTGCTCTCTTTTCGCCGAAGGCTTTTATGCCGACCATTTCCGTCTGACCGTACCGGGTGAACCGGAAATTGAGCTGTCGGCCGTCAGTGCGCCGATCGCTTCGTTTACCGAATATGTCACGTCCGCCGAAGACGCTTCCGCCGAGAGCGGCACTCTTGAAGCCTGTTCGGCCGGCGGATGTTACGATATCGATTTCGCTTCCCTTGCCCTTTCCGATTCCCTTGTCGTTCTGGGGCAGGATTACGGTTACTGGAGCGCGGTTCAGTCGTCGCCGATCTTCGTCGCGCAGTCGACCGCCGGTCTTTCGGCGGCCGATCAGGCTCCGACGCTCGGGGCGGTCGGCAGCGCGCCGCAGTCGACCACGACGATCGCCCCGCCGCTCGATGCCGGGACGCTGACCCCCTCGTCGGGAACGCTTGCCCCGCCCGCGCCGACCGACTCGCGTCCCGACTTTTTCAGTCAGCCGGTTCAGACGATGAAACGGTTCTGGGAAGGGACGTCGGCCCATTACACGTTCATTCCGAAGCGGAAGAATGTCGGGCTGGGGATGCACGACTTCGATTTCAACATGCAGTTCAATTTCCCCTGCAAGTGCCTGCCCCACTCCTCCAAGGACGGGGCGAGCGGCTACTGGTACTTCTCGCCGAACTTCGGCCTCCAGCTCTGGGACATGCCCGATCTGCCCGTTCACGCGATGACGAGCCAGACGTTCGACGCTTCGCTCGGATTCGGGTTCGCGCCGCAGTTCACCGATGATTTCGGCGGCGATATCTGGGTGCAGGCCGGGGTCGCCTCGTCGTTCAAGAAGGTGAACGGACACGCGTTCTTTATCCGCGGGCGCGGGCTCGCGACGCTGCGGATCAACGAGTATATCACCGCGCTGGGCGGGGTGACCTACTACGGGCGGAACCGGTTCAAGCTTCTCCCCACCGGGGGTATCCACTGGGTGCCGAACGAAAAGAACGACTGGTACATCGTTTTCCCGAATCCGCGTCTTTCGCATTACATCGCCAACATGAACGAGACCAAATGGTGGGCCTACCTCCAGGGGGATATCGGCGGCGGACGCTGGCTGACCAAGGATTTCGACGGGTCGTATAACGTCGATTACAACGATTACCGCGTCGGACTCGGCCTGCAGTTCGAGTGCCCTTCCGGATTCAAGGGAGAATTTGAAGTCGGCGGCGCGTTCGCCCGCCAGCTCTACGCGCATAAGACCGCCTATTACAAACCGAAGAGTTCCGTCTATCTGCAGGCAGGATTTGCGTTCTAAATGCGTCTTCTTCTACCCCTCGCGCTGTCGCTCGTTCTTTTCCTTTCCGCCGCGGCGCGCGAGCTTCCGGCGCAGACCGCGGTAAGAAGCGGCGTCGGCTTCACGAATTACACTCCGCCTTCTCCGGGTCTGGTCGGTTACACGAACAGGGGGAGGTCCGGAAAAAAGGCCGCCTCACCCGCCGATCTGGTCGCGCCGCCCGAAATTCTTCCCGACACGTTCAACGACGATTCCGGCGCGGCCGGGCCCCAGGCACGCGGCGCGGGTGTCACGCCCGATTTTCCGTATCTCTCCCGCTTCCTTTTCGGAGCCGCTCCGACGGGCCGCGCCGTGCTGACCGCGGCGGTCACGCATCCCTCAAGCGCCGGGGGAGGGCTCCTTTCCGACGGCGGGTTCATTCCCGAAACGGCGCCTGTCTCCGCATACGACCCGACTCCGTCGAACACCTATGTACTGACCACAGGCCAGCCGGCCTTCCAGGCGGAACCCTCCGGCGGCGGAATGCCGCAGCTCCCCTCGCCGGTTCTCGACACACCGCCGGCCGGCTACTATTCGGCGATCGGCGAAGACGGCGGACTGGAAGATCCGGATTCCCTCTCGTCCTTTTTCGTCGAGCCGACGGTTCGCCGGCCCGGCTTCTTTCAGCAGGTCCGCGGGATGGCCGAGTATATCCCGAACGTCGGGAAACGGCGCAGCGGGATGACGACCTTCGGCGGCGCCGTCCGGTTCGCCTTTCCGTTTCCCGACGCGGAACACCCCCTGATGATCACCCCCCATTTCTCGTGGACCGACCTTTCAACGGCTCAGGCGCTCGAACCGGTCTTCGGCAGGAAGGTCGGGCTTTATACCGGCGGGATCCAGGCGGATCTCTACGCGCCTCTCTCTCCCTGTTTTCTTCTCAACGCGGGGTTCGGCGCATCGTGGAACTCGGATCTGAAGACCGGTTCGGGCGATGCGCTCCGCCTCACGGGACAGGTGGTCGGCATTTTCAAAATGAACGAGACCGCGCGGATCATCGTCGGCGCGTCGTATCAGAATATCGCCAACTGGCGCGTGGTTCCGGTCTTCGGCGTCGCGTGGCGGCCTCACGACGACTTCTACATCAACGCGACCTTCCCGCGGGCGAAAGCCGCGCGGCGGATCACCTGGATGAAGGGGATCCCTGAAATTGAGAACGGGAACTCCCCCTACTGGCTCTACGTGACCGGCGAACTGACGGGGAACCGCTGGTCGATACGGCCGGACGGGCCGGAGCGGAACGCCTGGGGAACGAACGCGCTGGTCACCTATTACGACTACCGCATTCTGGGCGGGATTGAAAAGAGGCTCACCGGCGATGTCAACTGGGCCGTTGAAGGGGGGCTCGTCTTTTCGAGACACCTGGAATACGAAGGGTGGACCCCGGCCGGATACGCCGACGGCAACATTCACCCGAAACCGGCTGGCGTGGTCCGGCTCCGTGTCGATTACTGACGGAGGTTCCGATGAAGTTCGCTCCCCTGATCAAACTGCGCGAAAATACCCGCGACCGGCAGCAGATGGAACTTGTCAGCGCCGAGTCGCAGGAAAGCGCGCTCCGCGCGCTGGCTGTGCGGCTCGACGGGGAACTCCGGGACAACCGGGAGAAATGGCGGCAGGCCGAATCGCGTTCCCCCGTTCCGCTCGATGAGCTCCGCCTGTTCGAAGCCCGGCATCGCGAACTGACCCGCCGGAAAGAGGAGACGCTCCGTGAACTGGCGCGGGCCGCCGAGGCGACGCACGCGGCGCGCAGCCGGCTGGGGGAAGCGGTGAAAAATGTGCGCGTCCTCGAAAATCTGCGCGACAGGCGGCAGTCCGAAGCGGCCGCCGCCGAAAAGAAAGAGCGGGAGAAGAATTTCCGCGAAGATCATCTTTGCAGGTAGCGCAAACTTTTTAATCTGCCTGTCTTGACAGGCGGAATCGGCTTTTTTTGAAAAAATGAAAACGTCTCTTGCATTCCGAATGTTAGTCTGTAGAATGGTGTACAGTCGGTTCCCTGTGTTTAAGAACGGCCCGTTGGTTCCCCAGAAAACCGCATTCCCCTCAGGGGGGCTTTTGGGATTTTCAACAGCTGCTCTTTTTGTGTCCGATCAGAGTATTCCTTTTAAGAAAAGCGGGGAAGCATCAACCGCCTGGAAAGCGGTGTATAACCATGTTTAAGTTTTCAAGACTGAAGGGACCGTATGTTATCCTGTTTCTGACAGCGTTTCTTGTACGCTTCGGAGCGGTGAATTTCATGGCCGGGCCGCCGAACGACGATCCGGACGGTTATATTGCTCTGGCCGAAAACCTGCGAACGTACGGTGTTTTCGGCGAGGAGAAGACGCCGACGGCGTATCGGCCTCCCCTCTATCCGGCACTCCTGCGCGCGGTCTACGCGTTCACCCCCTCGTCGCCGGATAAAGCCGATTCGCCTCCCTTCTATCTCCTTTCCCGGCAAAGCGCGACGGGGCTCCTGAACTGGATTCTGGGCGTGGCGACGGTTCTGATCGTCTACCGTCTGGCGCTGATACTGGCCTTCCCGCGCAAGTGGGCGTTCGCCGCGGCGCTTTTGGTGGCGGTCGATCCGATTCTGCTTGCCCAGTCGCGCACGGCGATGACCGAGACGCTCGCCGCGTTCCTGGCGGTTCTGATCGTTTGGACGCTGACCCTTGCGATGATGCCCCGGCAGAAAAACTGGTTTGCGTTTGCGGGGATCGGCCTGCTGACCGGCCTTTCGGTCCTCTGCCGTCCGGTCTTCTCCGTCTTCGGTCTTTTGATCTTCCTCGGCCTTCTGAACTACACCCGGATGCGGAAACTCATGATCCGCTATCCTTTCGCGTTCCTTTTGGGCTTTGCCGTTTTTCCCCTCCTGTGGGGATGCCGGAATCAGGTCAAAATGGGAGACTTCATCATCGCGACCACTCACGGCGGCTATACGCTCTATCTGGCGAACAACGATTCCCTCTACCGCTACAACAGCGATCCCGGCCCGTTTGCCGGCCCGTGGGATCCGGCGGAGTTCAAAAAGGGGTGGGAATCGGTTCAGGCCGAGGATATCGAAGAGTACGGCGTCGAGTCCGGTCCTCAGTGGGAACTGCGCCGCAACGAACTGGCGTATCGCGAGGCGCATGCCGCGATGAGCCGGAACACGCAGAAGGCGGTGATCGCCTCTTTGGTCCGCATCGGGAACCTCTGGCAGTTTCTCCCGTATCAGACCGACCCGGACGAATCGCAGCTTCATAAGAAGTGCCGTTGGGCGGTCGGCATTTTCTATGCCGTTGAGCTGCCGCTGGCTCTGCTGGGACTCCTTTACATCTGCGCCCCGCTGGTCAGTCTGGCCCGCCGGCGTCTGCTCATTTCCCCCTACTGGTCGAACTGGTCGTGGCCGGTCTATCTGCTGATCTCGGTTCAG
>ONWH01000119.1 GCA_900321495.1 uncultured Planctomycetota bacterium | reverse complement strand
CGTATTTTGTTTCCTTCGTTTTCTTCTTGGGAACAGGCGGGTTCAGGGGTTCGCAGGAACCGATCGTGCCGAAAACGTCGTTGACCGCCCTCATGATTTCCGGAGCGCTCCGATAGTTCTCAACGAGCGAATCCCTGCCGGCGGAGCTTTTATATTTCGTTTCGATCCGATCGAACAGTTCGGGCATTCCGCCGCGCCAGTGGTAGATCGACTGCTTGGTGTCGCCGACGCAGAAGAAGGAATTATCGGACGCGTCGCTGCGGATGATGGCATCGGTCAGCGGCTCGAGAATCTTCCACTGAAAGTATGACGTGTCCTGAAATTCATCGAGCAGAATATGCTTCGTGCGGTTATCAAGCCGGTAATCAAGATTTTCCTTATACTTCGCGCCGAGTTTCGACAGATGGAAGGTGATGTCGTCGAATCCGTATTCGCCGGAATCGGACTTGATCTTCTCGAGACGGGCGTCAATATCAGCAATCAGCTGGTACGTCGCTTCGGTCTCTTTTTTCAGGAGCTTAAAGAAGGTGAGTTTGATAGGTTCCGACATCGCTTTGATCGCGGTCACGAGACTCGGTGCAAGAGCAACGCAATTGGAATATTTGTAGTCACTGGTCCCTAGTACAATAAGATTATCAAACAACGCGTTTCCGAAAAGTTTTTCATAGTCACCGTTGGAAAAGAATGAAATTAATTCTTCACAGGATTTCTTGAAATCACCAAATTTCACTTTGCGCTTCTCAGGCGGTGTACTGTCAATCGTTTCCTGCAATCCGGCGCGCAGCTCGTTGATAAGAGCGTCTTTTTCCCGCTGCGAGAGTTCTTTCCCGTCCGGGACGGTAAACCACGGGTTCTTTTCCGTTTCCTTTTCCGACTCGCGAAACAGGAAAGTGTAATCATCAAGAATCTTGTCGATCTCTTCGGTCAGGGACCGTTTCGCTTCCCCTTTGAAGAAGTCGTAAATCAGTTTTACGGTTTCGGCCTCTTTCCCGCCGCTGAACGCCTCGAGGATGGCACGCTGGCGGTTTCGCGTAAGAACGTTCTTTTCGACGATCTTCCACCCGATCGGAAATCCGAGTTCCGGCGCGAAACTTCCCGCCGTCTGCCCGAAAAAGGAGTCGATGGTCGAAATCCGGGCGCGATGCATGTTCCGGACGAAGGCGGCGAGGGTCTTGCGCGCCGCCTCCTGTGTCAGAACGGCCGGATCGCCGTAAACCGCCTTCGAGAGTTCCGCGCATCCCCGGGGTGAACCGGCCGCGTCGGCGAGGCGTTTCAGAACGCGGTCGAAGATTTCGCCGGCGGCTTTCCGCATGAACGTCACCGCCAGGATATCCTGCGGCTTTGCGCCGTCGAGCAGAAGTTTGATGTAGCGGTTCGTCAGCCGGTACGTCTTTCCGGTACCGGCCGAGGCGCGGATGATCAGATTTTTGTCCTGTTTCGCGTTGTTGGAATTCATCAGACGGGCTCCGTATTGCAGATGGCTGTTCAAAATGGAATGGTCAAAAATGGAATTAGTAGCTGTTCGGCATTCTCCCGCCGGGCGGGCGGGAGTCAGTCGGCGGCAACCGGTTCGCTGTCGATATTGCCGAACGCGCCGGAGGTCCGTTCGGTGAACGTGCCGTCGGCGTTTTTCATCTGAAAGAGAACCGGAATGCCGAGGCGGTTCGCCAGGTCCAGGCCGCGGTCGGGGCCGAGAACGCAGAGCGCGGTGGCGTAGGCGTCGGCTTCGGCGCAGCTCGGCAGGAAGACCGAAACCGAACCGACGCGCGGCGCGCCGTCGGCCAGTTCCGACGGTTTTCCCGTCGCCGGGTCGATGATATGCGAGAAGCGTTTTCCGCCGATCACAAAGGCGTTGCGCGCGCCGCCGCTGGTGGCGATCGCTCCGGACTGGACGCGCACCACGCGCGCCAGACGCGGCGCGGCGCCCGCCTGCGCGTCGCCGGGGGCGGCGTCGACCGGCAGTTCGATTCCCAGGGTCCAGGGCTGAACCCCCTGTTCGGGGGCGCCGGGCGCTGCGAGCCCTTTAATGCCGCCGCACCGGACCTCGCCGCCGACGTCGATCATAAATCCGGAGATTGTACTCTTTTCGAGCTCTTCGGCGAGCCGGTCCGCGGCGGCGTCGACGGCGGCCCCTTTGGCGACCGCCGAGAGGTCAACCGAAAGGTCCGGAACCGACTTTTTCAGCGCGGGCGGATCAAGCCGGACTTCCAGCTTCGTGTATCCGACTTTTGCGCGGACCGCGTCGATTTCCTCATCGGAAGGGAACGCGGCCAGCGGCTCCTTGTCGGGGCCGAACCGCCAGAAGTTGACCAGGGGCGCGACGGTGACGTCGAGCGCGCCTTCGGTTTCGGCGGCGGTCTTCTGAGCCAGTGCGGCCACGCGGGCGGTTTCGGCCGAGACGGGGAACCAGTCGGACGAGCCGTTCCGGTTAAAGAGGGAGATTTCGGAATCGGCGCGGTAGGTCGACATCAGGCCGTCGAACCGGTCGAACACGTCTTGGGCGGTTTCGGCGAGCCGCGTTTCGTTCCACTTGCGCGAGGGGTTTGAAACCTTGACGTTCCAGTAGGTCCCCATCGTCTCGCCGGAGACGGAAAGGACGCCGCCGACCGCGCCGGTCTGCGCGTCGGACCATTTCCGGAGCATTTCCTGAAACCGCGGATTTGTTTTCAGGAACGTGAAGATCAGATAGGCGGCCAGCACGGCGATGAGCACCGTCCGGCAGAACGCGAAGACCGAAGAGGAGGGCGCGTTTGAATCCCGGGCGTTTTCGCTGTTTTGTTTTTCCGGTGACATGGTGATTCCTTTCGTGTATCAGAGAATGAGCATGGCGTCGCCGTAGCTGTAAAACCGGTAGTCTTTCAGGATCGCCTGTTTATACGCCTCCATAATCAGCTCGTCGCCGCCGAACGTGCGGACCAGAATGATGAGCGTCGATTTCGGAAGGTGAAAGTTGGTCAGCATCCCGTCGACCGCCTTGAACTTATACGGCGGCCGGATGAAGAGGTCGGTGAACCCGCTGAACGCGTGCAGCCTGATATCGTTGTTCCCCGTCGAGTCGATATGCCCTTCGGCATCGGCGTTCGCCGCCGATTCGAGCGTGCGGACGCTGGTCGTGCCGACGGCGATCGTCCGGCCGCCCGCGGCGCGGCGCTCGTTGATCATCTTCACGGTCGATTCGGAGATGCTCGCGTATTCGGAATGCATCTTGTGCTCGTCGAGCCGGTCGGCCGTGATCGGCTTGAACGTGCCCGCCCCCACATGGAGCGTGACGGGGCAGACCGCCACGCCCTGCTTCTGCAGTTTCACGAGGAGCTCTTTGGTGAAATGGAGCCCGGCGGTCGGCGCGGCGACCGCGCCCGGCTGTGTGGCGTAGACGGTCTGGTAATTCTGGCGGTCTTCCGGGAGCATCCTGCCGGCGCGGATATACGGCGGGATCGGAACCCAGCCGGCGCGGTCGAGGAAGGTGAACGCGTCGTCGTCGGTGAGCGGCCTGACGATGAGCGTTTTGTCTTCGGTCCGCGCGATCACCTCGAGCTGGCCGGCCTGGCCGCCGTCGGGGGATTCGAGGTTGATCAGTTCGCCCGGCCGGAGTTTGCCGCGCGTCTTGGACATGATCTCCCACACGCCGCGCAGGCCGAACCGCAGAAAGAGGCCTTCCCAGCGGCCGCCCGTTTCGGCGCGCAGGCCGACCAGGCGGGCGGGAACGACTTTGGTGTTGTTCAGAACCAGTGTGTCCCCCGCGCGGAGGTATTCGGGAATATCGCGGATATACTTGTGCTGAATCGTGCCGGCGGCGCGGTCGACGACGAGCATCCGGGCGTCGGTGCGGTTGCGCATCGGCGCCTGGGCGATCCGGTCGTGCGGCAGATGATAATCGTACTGGTCGAGTTCCGACGGGGAAAGTTCCGCGCTCTGGGGCTCCGAATCCTGAAGCTCTCGGTTATCTTCCATTATTAACCTTCCAATCGTGTTGCGGCAGGGCGGCGTCACTTCCCGGCGGCCGGCTGCGGCGTGTACCAGAACGATTTCCAGTAGGCCCTGTCCGTTTCGTACGGGTCGATCGGCGTGTTCGGATCGTGATCCGGCGGCAGAATGCCGTAGCGCTTCATTTCGCGCACATAACTCGGCGCGGGCACGAACCGGCTCATGCAGAACCGGTTGCTCTCTTCCAGGATATACTTCCGGCCCCGTTCGATTCCGGCGAGAATCGTCTGATAGTCGGGGTCGGCGGTGTCCTCAAAGAGTTTCGCCTCGGCGCCGACCGTGCTGCCGTCCTTCGCCTGATACGGCTTGCAGATTCCCAGCCCGCCCGCCTCTTTCGCCAGGGGCGCCAGGAGAACCTGCGAATCCGCCGGAACGGTCAGGTTGAAAACGAGGTTCCGCTTGACATAGCCGTCGAGCAGATGCAGGCCCGGTTCGTCTTCGGACATCGTATGCGGAATGAAGTAGGGGTATCCGCCGGCCTGCGCCCTGTCGCGGACGTCGTGCCCGTGGCACACATCGCACCGGCGGGTGATCGCCTCGCTCATCGCGGCGGTCTCGGGCCAGCCGGCGTCGTCGTGCTGGTTCCCTTCGGTGTAGTACCAGCCGATCTGCCCGCACGCGTTCGAGGCGTAGGTTCCGGGATAGTTGGCGCCCGCTTCCAGCCAGCAGCGGATAACGGTCATCTCCTGATCCGAAAGTTCGGCGCCGGCGTGTTTCTCCTGAAGCATCTTGTAGAGCGTGCTGGCGCAGCTCCCGATGGTGTACGGCTCGTAGTCGCTGGCGGCGCGGTTCCGGTTGTCGCCGAACATGTTGCGGTTCGCCAGTTCCATGTAGCTGCGCGTGTAGATGGGGGCCCAGTCGCCGGTCAGCACGATGCCGCCGTCCTGCCGGTGCGGGTTGTGGCATTCGGTGCAGTGGCGGTCGAGAATCGGCTGGATGTCGCGGGTGAAGTCGAACACGTCGGGCACGCCGGGGACCGGCGTGATCGGGTCCGGCCCCTTCGACGCCATTTTGAACAGCTCGTTGCCGTACTGGTTCGGCGTCGTTTCGGTGCGGTCCTCGTGGCATCCGATGCACGAGGTGTTTTCGCCCGGCATGACGCTGGTGAAGCTGTGCATCCGCTTCACCGGGCGGTTTTCGTGGTCGATCGCGACGAAGAAGACCGCGCGGTTGGCGGGAACTTCGAAATACGCGCTCCCTTCGGGAGTCACCGGGACCGTTCCCAGGAACCGTTCGATGGTGAACGTGCCGCGGTGCGAGATCTGTTCCATCCAGCCGCTGTAGTGGATCGGCTTGGGGAGCGTTTCAAAGACCATCAGCTCCTTGACCGTGCCGCGCGGCACGTTTTTCATGCGGCGTCCGGCGTAGATGTCGGTCAGAAGGAGCGTTCCCGTGGCTTTGGCCGGGTCGGTCGCGTCGGCGATGACCGGTTCGCGCCGGCGCTTCACGATCGGGCGCGGCTCGCCGATCATGTATTTCTTATCCGCCTCGATTTGCGGGAGGCGGTACGCGACGGCGAAATTCCCGTTCTTGTTCAGGAAGCGGAGTTCCGGATAATGCGCCGCCATATAGAGGTTTTCCGAGAACGCCCACGGGTCGGCGTAGTAGTTCGGATCCTCGTTGTCGGGATGCTGCAGGTCGGGGATCAGTTCGACGTCGCCCTCATTGTCCGGTCCGAGTTTGGCGTCGAGAACCGCCATCCTGCCGTAGTGGTCGCGGTGCCCGTGCCCGCTCGAAAAGAGGGCGATGACCTTGTCGGTGCCGGGGATCGGCTTGGCGTCGATCATGGTGATGCCCGGCTTCTGGTTCCCGAAATAGACGTTCTGGCGCGTGCCGTCGGGGTTCATCACCCAGAGGTGGTGGTAGCTCACCTCGTTCCGGTCGACGTATTCCCAGCGCATATAGAGAATCTGGCCGTTCGGGAGAACCCACGGCGTGTTGTCCTGCTCCATGTTGCACGAGATCATCCGGATGTCTTCGCCGTTCGGCCCGCAGCGGTGGATCGTGGCGACCGGTACAAGCCAGCACTGGACCCAGCGTTTGGCGCGGCTCGAGCAGAACATGATGTCGCCGTCGGGCAGATAGATCGGTTCGATGTCGTCCCACGGGCCGCTGGTGAGCTGGCGCAGGCCCGTGCCGTCCAGATTGATTTCATACAGGTTGAAATGCTCGGTCCCTTTCGCCAGGTACGAGAAGACCACCTTTTGGGCGTCGTAATCGACACAGGGGTCGCGCACCGAGCCTTCCCAGTCGCAGAAGAGAGTGCGGATGCCGCCGGTTTCCAGGTTGAGGATGTCGAGCCGCCCGCCGGTATGCGGGTTGAACGGCCGTTCCTGGTCGGAGCGGGCGTAGTAGCCGAAATTGGCGTACCAGTGGCCGTCGTTCCCCTCCTGGCGCACGGCGAAGACCACCTCTTTCACATCGCCCAGATCCGAAAAATCGACCTCGCCGATTCCGCCGAGAACGGCGGGTTCGGTGCGGGCGGGCGCGGCCGCCGCAAAAAAGGCGGCGGCCAGGACGAGGCAAAAGAGGGCGGTCCGTTTCATGGCGTCATTCTCCCTGATGTTCCTGAGCGTATTGGGCTTCCTTTTCGAGCATCTCCCGGCGGACGCCGCGCGAGAAGAACTCGCGCATCTTTTCGACATTGGCGTAGATTGCCGGAACGAGCGAGCGGCCGACGACGATATCGAAGAGCATTCCGACGCAGGTCGGCACGCCGATCGCCACGCGGCTGGCGCAGCCGGCGCCGGTCGCCAGGACCAGCGGCAGCACACCGAGGACGAACGACCAGGCGGTCATCAGCACGGCGCGGAACCGCGCGTCGGCGCCGGCGATGGCGGCGTCGTTGATCTTCTGGCCCTTTTCGCGCTGCACTTTCGAGAACTCGACGATCAGAATGGCGTTCTTGCACGCCAGCCCGACGAGCATGACCAGCCCCAGCTGGCCGTAGATGCTCAGCGAAAGCGGGTCGCCGTACGGCGTAAAGCCGAGTGCCCGCGTGAGCGGCTGAACGGCTTGGACCAGCGGCCCCCAGATGTTCATTCCGATCAGCGCGCCGAGCGAGGCGGTCACGACCGAAAGGAGGACGGCGATCGGCATGGTCCAGCTTTCATACTGGGCGACGAGGAAGAGGAATCCGAACGCCATCGAAAGGGCGAGCAGATAGCCGATTTTCCCCTGGTTCTTCTTTTCCTGGTAACTCATATCCTTCCATTCGAGGTGATACCCCGGCGGAATGTCGAGCTTTTCCATCTTGTTCATGTACTCGCCGGTACTCGCGCCCTGCATGAGCTGAATATTGATGTCGGCGGACATGAACTGGTTGAACCGCTGAATCTGCTGAGCGCCGACCTCGTAGACGACTTTTCCCAGCGCGTTGAACGGCACCATTTCGTTCCGGAGGTTCGGCACGTAGAGGTTGTCGATGTCGTCGATGAAACTCCGGTATTCCCCCTCCGACTGAATCTGCACGCGGAACGTGTAGCCGTAGAGGTTGAAGTCGTTGATATACATCGAGGCGAGCTTGCTCTG